>DASTLK010000487.1:0-2250 GCA_035715025.1 Vicinamibacteria bacterium | reverse complement strand
CTCGGCCTTCGTGAGCCATCCCCGCCGCGCCATGTCCACGCCCCAGCGCACGTTGCGCAGCGCGTTCACGGAATGGGCGTCCGTGGAGATGACGAACGGGATGCCGCGCGCCCGCGCCACGCGCACCCAGCGCGGCTCCATGTCCAGCCGATGCGGGTCGCCATTGATCTCGACGGCGGCGCGCGACTCCGCCACCGCGTCGAGGATCGTCTCCATGTGGACGGCGAACGGCGGCCGGGTCAACACGTACCGCCCCAGGGCGTGGCCCCAGATCTTGAACTGGGGCCGGCGCATGGCGTTCACGATGCGCCGCGTCATCTGGTCCGCGTCCATCTTGTGGCGGTTGTGCACGCTGGCCACGATCACGTCGAGCTGGCCCAGGACCTCGTCCGGGTAGTCCAGCGACCCGTCGGCCAGGATGTCCGACTCCGTGCCGCGCAGAAGACGGACCTGCACCTTCTCCTGCGCGCGCGCGATGTCCTCCCACTGCCGCTTCAGGCGATCCAGGGGCAGGCCGCCCGCGTAGTGCGCGGTGGGCGAGTGGTCGGTGATGGTCATGTACTTCATGCCCAGCGCGTCCGCGCCGCGCGCCATTTCCTCGACGCTGTTCTTGCCGTCGGAGTAGTGCGTGTGGCAGTGCACGAGGCCCTGGACGTCCTCGACCCGGACGAGCTCCGTCGGGAGGACGCCGGTCACGGCCGCTTCGACCTCGCCTTCGTCTTCGCGCAGCTCGGGCTCGACGAACGGAAGCCCCAGCTCGCGGTACAGGTCCGCCTCCTCCTTCACGGACACGCGGCGCCCCGCTCGGGTCAGCCCGTTCTCCTCCAGCTTCAGGCCGCGGGCCTCGGCCACGACCGCGAGCTTGGCCAGGTGTCCTTCCGATCCCGTGAGCCGGTGCCAGGCCGTGGCGAAGCGCGGGGCGGAGTGCACGTGCACCTCGGCGTTGAGGCCGTCCGGCAGGCGCATCAGGACGCGCGTGTCGTCGCGCTCGAGGACGGTCACCGCCGCGGGATAGCGCGCGGCGTGGTCGAGGGCGTCCTTGGCCTTGCCGGACGAGGCGACCGCGACCAGGCGATCGATCGTCTCCCGCCGCCGTCGCAGCGCACCCGCGATCTCGGCGCGCGCGACCGCCGCCGACGCCCGCAGGTGGGCGAGCAGGGCGTCGCCCTCGCGCGTGGCCTCGTGGAGGAGGGTCTCGGTGCCCCGCGTGCGCAGCGCCTCGATGTCGGCCAGGATCTTCTGCTCGGTCTTGTCCCCGAATCCCTTCACGTCGCGGAGGCGGCCGGCGCGCGCGGCCGTCTCCAGGTCGGCCAGGCTGGTGATGCCGAGCGCGCCATGCAGGGCGCCGATCTTCGAGAGGCTGAGCACCTGCCTCAGCTCGACGACGCCGGGAGGCAATCGCTCCCGCAAGCGGTCGAGCTGGGGGCTGCGACCGGTCTGGAAGAGCTCCGCGATCGTCGAGGCGAGCGCGGTGCCGATGCCGGGGACGGAGGTGAGGCGGCTCTCGCGGACGAGCGTCCCCAGGTCCTCGGGCATCCCCTCCAACGCGCGCGCCCCCCGCTCGTAGGCGCGCACCTTGAACGGGTTCGCGCCCTCGACCTCCATCAGGGATGCGATTTCGCGCAGGGCACGGGCGACGGAGAAGCGGTCGAGCACGTGGTTATTATCCCGGCTTATTTAGGCAGGGGGGGCACTTGCGACCACCGCGGTCGCCGCTGCGCGGCCCCCCCTGAAACCCCCCTCGCGCGTCGCCGCGCTGCGCGCGCCGCCGTGCTCTGCGGTCGGGGTGGGCTTGGGCGCTATGGATCGAGCAGGGTGACCCCATCGCCCACGCGGATGTGGCCGGGGGCGAGGACGCGTGTGTACACGCGACTCCAGCCCGGGTTCGTCTTCTGCGCGACGCGGGCGATGTCGCCGCCCGTGAACGAGCCGGCGATGTTCGCGCAGGGCGCGGCGTAGCGGGTGACCTCCAGCCGCACGGCGCCGATGTCGAAACGGGCGCCGGGCGTAGCCCGCGTCCAGTCGATGCCGGAGACGGTCAGGTTCTCGCCGATCGTTCCCGGCGCGATGGGATGGCCCTCGGCCTGCAGCGCCGCGATGCGCTCGGCCGAGAAAACGGAGACGGCGCGATCGGGGCCGCCGTGGAACCGCAGGTCACGCTGGCGGTCGCCTTCGACTCCGTCCGTGCCGACGGTCGCCTCGGGCGTCGGGTGCTTGGGCACGCCGCCCTGCGAGACGTTGATCGATTCG
>DASTLK010000486.1:0-5400 GCA_035715025.1 Vicinamibacteria bacterium | reverse complement strand
AAAGGCCTGATTGGTGAAGGCGTCGACGTGGACGACCGGGATCTTCATGGCCCTCCTGGGCGCGGCCGGAGCGTCATCTCGAGGAACAGCGCGCCGGGCACGGGATTATGACGGTAGGCCGGGATCTCGTGAAAGCCGAGGGCGCGGTACATGGCGATGGCGGCGCCCATCGAGGGCAAGGTATCCAGGCGCAGGCGCTGGTAGCCCGCGCGCTCGGCCTCGGCCACGAGGGCCTCGGTGAGACGGCGCCCGAGCCCGGTGCCACGCGCGGACGGACGGAGGAAGAGCCGCTTCATCTCCGCGGTCGAGCCGTCGAGAGGGCGCAGCGCCACGCAGCCCGCGGCCGCTCCGTCGACCTGCGCCAGCAGCAGGCGGCCCCGCGGCGGCACGTACTCGCCGGGCAGGCCGTCGCGCTCCGCCGCGAAACCCTGGAACGAGAGGTCGGTCGCGAGCTCCCGGGCATACTCGTCGAAGAGCATGCGCACGGTGGCGACGTCGGCGCCGCCCGACGCGGGCCGGATCAGGATCTCCACGCGCCATAGGTAACGGGCCCGCGACGGCGCGTCAAGCGCTCGGGTAGAGTGCGGCCATGGATTCCGATCGGCCGTCTTCCCCGCCCGGCCCCGCCTTCGACGCGCTGGTCGCGCTCATCGCGCGCCTGCGCGCTCCCGGAGGCTGTCCCTGGGACCGCGAGCAGACGCACGCCAGCCTCAAGCCGATGCTCATCGAAGAGGCCTACGAGGTGCTGGAGGCCGTCGACGAGGGCGACGACGCCGAGCTCGCGGGCGAGCTCGGCGACCTGCTCCTCCAGGTCGTCTTCCATGCCCAGATCGCGGCCGAGGAGAAGCGCTTCACGGTGGCGGACGTGATCACGCTCGTCTCCGAGAAGATGGTCCGGCGCCACCCCCATGTCTTCGCGGACGAGAAGGCCGACACCTCGGGCGAGGTCCTGCGAAGCTGGGAGGCCATCAAGGAGGCCGAGAACGCGAAGGCGGGACGCGCGGACGCGTCGATGCTGGACAGCGTCTCCCGGGTGGTGCCCGCGCTGATGGAGGCCTACCAGATGACGACCAAGGTCTCCCGCGTCGGCTTCGAATGGCCGGACGCCGCCGGCGCGCTCGGCAAGCTCGAGGAAGAGGTGCGCGAGCTCAAGGAGGCGCTGGCCTCGGGCGAGGCCGGAGAGGCGCGCGTGGGGGAAGAAGTGGGCGACCTCTTCTTCTCCGCCGTCAACGTGGCGCGCATGCTCGGCCACGATCCGGAGAGCGCGCTCAAGGGGGCGAACCGGAAGTTCCGCCGGCGCTTCCGCCACGTCGAGGACCGCCTGCGCGAGACCGGCCGCAAGCCCGCCGACGCGACCCTGACCGAGATGGACGCCCTGTGGGACGAGGCCAAGGAGCGCGAGAAAGAGGCTTGAAACGTCACCTGCCGCTCGCTCTGGCCATCCTGATGGCCGGTGCCCAGGCCGCCCTGCTCGTGGCCACCGCGCGAGACAAGTCGGACACCGTCGACGAGGACATCTACCTGCCCGCGGCCGCGATCCTGTGGGCGCACCGCGATTTCGGCGTGAACCCGGACTCGCCCGTGCTGCCCAAGTGGGCGTTCGCGCTCGCGCTGCGCGCGGCGGAGCCGGAGCTGGACGCCACCCCGCGCGAGCTGGCGCGCGCCGAGAACTACGTGCTCTGGTACCAGGGTCGCGCGCGTATCGAGCGCGTCCTGTTCGCCGCCCGCCTGACCACGATCGTGGTGACGGTCCTGGCCGGGCTGCTCCTGTGGCGGATCGCCCTGCGCTTCGGACCCGGGCCGGGGGCGGTGACCCATGCCCTCTGGTGTTTCTCCCCCGCCGTGCTCGCGGACGGATCCCTGGCCACGCTCGACGCCTGGGTGACGGGCATGGTCATCGGGCTCGTCTGGGCCACGGCCCGGTATCTCGAGGGCCCGCGCTGGCCACGCGCGCTCGTGGTCGGCGTCTTCGCCGGCCTCGCCGTCGCGTGCAAGATCACCGCGCTGGGGGCGGTGGGCGTGGCCGTCCTCGCCTGCGCCTGGCGTGCGCGCCGCGCCGCCGCCGAGGCCGGGCGGCCGTGGGTCCGGCCGACGCTTGGCGGCGCTCTTCTGGCCGGCGCGGCCGGGATGCTTACGTTGTGGAGCCTCTACGGCTTCACGGTGGAACGCGTCGCCGGCGTTCCCGTACCTTTCCCGGCCTGGATCACGGGGGCGCTCCTGCAGGTGAGCCACGGCGCGCGCGGCCATCGCGGCTATCTCTTCGGCGAGACCGGCCTCGGGGGCTGGTGGTACTTCTATCCCGTCGCCCTCGCCCTGAAGACGACGATGGGCGCCCAGGCCCTGGCCGCGATGCTCGTGGTCGCCTGGCTGCTCCGGCGGCCGCGCGGGACGGATCTCCTGCTCGACGCCGCCCTCCTGGCCTACCCCGCCCTGCTCCTCATCGTCATGAGCAGCGGGCGCACGCAGCTGGGCCTGCGCTACATCCTCCCCGCGTACCCGTTCGCGATGATCTGGGCAGGGCGCACGTTCCCCTCGTTGCGCGCGCTCGGCGGGCGCTGGGGGCTGGTGGCCGGCGTCCTCGCTCTCGTCGCGGGGACGGCGGGAGCGCTCCGCGTCCATCCGCACTACCTGATGTTCTTCAATTCCTGGATCGGCGGCCCGGCGCGGGGGCCGGAATACCTCGTCATCGGCGATGACATCGGCCAGGACCAGCGACGTCTGGCCGACTGGCAAGCCGAGCAAGGCCTGTCGTCGATCTACTACACGTGGTACAGCGGGCGGCCCGAATATTGGGGCATCGCCTACAGCGCGCCGCCGTGCCGGCCGCAGTCCGGTGTGTACGCGCTCGAGGCCATCGAGGTCCATCGGCCGCGGCGCATCGAGGCCGGCTGCCTGGACTGGCTGACCGTCGAGCCGCCCGATGAGCGCATCGGATACTCGATCTACGTCTACCGCGTGCCGCGCGAACGGGCGGAGCGCCTGCGAAACGTCACGTCGAGAGTGCCGTTCTGGAAACAACAGACGATCGACTCGGTTAACAGATAGAGGTTGTGGTCGGGTCGGTTGTCTCCAACGGAGACTAGGACGCGCTACGGCGCGGCGACGGGGTCCGCCGCGCGATCAATGCGCACCCGCGGCAGCGTGCCGCGCATCAGGTCCTCGAGATAGTCCCGCTCGAAGAAACGCAGGCCGCTGCCGCCGTGGCCCTGGCCGGTCAAGAGGTCGACGTCGCCGTCGCCGTTCCAGTCGCGCGCGTCCGCTCCAGAAATCATCTGTCCCGTCCAGGGCTTGAGGATCACGATCCCCTCCGCGGAGGAGTCGAACCGGGGGCGCTTCCCGGGAGTACCGGCGCTGGTGTTGCGGAAGAGCCGGCAGTCCAGCTCGAACTCGCACCCGATGAAGTCCTTCTTGCCGTCCCCGTCCCAGTCCACGAAATCGCCCAGGTTGGGCCGCAGGAGGTCGATCTCGACCGCCTCCGGTCCGGCCTTGATCCACTTGGGGGCGCCGAGCTCCGGCGCGGCGTTGGTCCCGAAGTTGCGGTAATACAGGAAGCCGCGGTCCCGCGTGCGATCTGGATTGCGAGGCGGCCAGTCATAGGTCGCGCTCGGCCCCTCTCCCACCATCGCGAAGAGGACGTCCTTGCGTCCGTCGCCGTCCCAGTCGCGCACGAGCACGCTGCCGCGCGAGGTGCCGTCGATGGGATGGCCGTTCGCGCTCACGCGCCGGCCCGGGCCGAGCACGGGCGCGGCATTGGTCCCGCGGTTGAGGAACAGCCAGAGCCAGCCGCGCGCATCCGCGACCACGAGGTCCTTGCGGCCGTCCTCGTTCCAGTCGGTGACATCCACGCGGGCGTAACCGGCGGCACGCGCCTCCGTCTCCTCGCCGTAGACGCGCAACGGGCGACCCGCGGCCAGGAGGCGGACTCCCGGCGCGAAGACCGGCGCGAGGGCGTCGGTCGTGTTCCGGAAGAGCCAGACGAAGCCGTCGGAGTCGCCGGCCACGAGATCGAGGCGGCCGTCCTCGTCCCAGTCCACCGCGCGCACGCCGTTCTGCCGCAGCGCGTCCGCGGGCTGGAAGCGCTCCGTGTAGGGCGCGCCGGCGCTGGCATCACGCGCCTCGAACCGCGGCGCCGTCGGCGTGCCGACGTTGTGGTACAGCCGCCCGAACACGCGGGGCTGGTCGCCGTAATGCGAGCGTTCCCAGAAGCGGCCAACCACGAAGTCGAGGAGGCCGTCGCCGTCGAAGTCGGCCACCTTGATCCCGGTCTTGGCGTCCATGTAGTCGTAGAAGGCGAGCAGGCGCCCGCCCTCCAGCACGGGCGCGCGGCGCGTGCCTACGTTCCGGAAGAAGTAGACGCGGCCGTCCTCCGTGCCCGCGAAGAGGTCGAGGTCGCCGTCCCCGTCGATGTCGGCAGCGTCCAGGCGCGGATTGGCCAGGCGGATGGGCGCTCCGTTCGCTTCCACCCAGACGCCGTCCGCGAGGGCCATGTCCGCCACCGCCCGGCTCGTGCCGACGTTGCGATGAAGGGTCACGGTGTCGTCCGCGTCCGTGAGCACGTCGAGCCGGCCGTCGCCGTCCCAGTCCACGAAGCTCACGCGCCCGGTGAGGGGCACCCCGGAGACGGTGGTCATCGGCCCGCGCTCCGCGAACGTGAGCGGACCGCCGCGCACGGTGACGTTCTCGTAGCGCACGACCCGGTTCTCGTAGGGGCCGGCCCGGAACGACACGAACATGTCGGGGTCGCCGTCGCCGTCCCAGTCCGCGAACTCGACCGACAGCCAGCTCCGGTTGGCGTCGTCGTGAGGGAAAGTCATGACCTCGCCCGCCGACGTGAGCCGGCCGCGGTCGACGAAGAGCCCCTGCCCGCGATTCTCGTAGACGTACAGGAACGGCTCCGTCCCGCCTTTCACGAGGTCGAGGTCGCCGTCACCGTCGAGGTCCACGAAGGTGTCGCTGGCGTTGGCCGCGATCTCCCGGCGCCCCCAGCCCTGCGTGAACAGATCGCCGTCGCCCACGATGCCGGGATAGCGCGGGGGACGCGCGCGCTCCGCGGTGTCGAAGTAGACGGCGAACCGCGTCGCCCGCTCGTCGGGCACGACGAAGCTCAGGGTGACGCGGTCCAACGGGTAGAAGCGGTCGAGGTGCCAGGGGACGAGGATGCGCTCGTCGGGGGGACGGCTGGGATCGTACGGGCGAGGCCGGCCGGCGGCGTCGTACGCGACCACCTCGATCGTGCTCTCGTCGACCGGGCCCGAGGCGCCTCGGGCCGCCAGCTCCGCCCTGAAGTCCACGTCCACGGCGGCCACGGAGTGTGATCGCCGCACCCCGCGCGGATCGACGTCGAGGAGGAGGCGGTAGCGGCTCTTCGAGGCCCAGGCCGGTGGCGGCGTGGAGTCCGCG
>DASTLK010000485.1:0-4697 GCA_035715025.1 Vicinamibacteria bacterium | reverse complement strand
TCCCGTTGCGATCAGGCCTTGCGCTTTCAGGAGCATCTCGCCCTTCGTGATCATCGCGTCCGTGGTGTCCGCGAATTCAGACTTTACCGGCATCACCCCCCACCACAGGCCCAACCGCCGGTAGGTGTCGGGGTTGTAGGTGACGGCCGCGATGGGCGCGCGTGGGCGATAGGTGGACAGGAGGTGGGCGGTGGTGCCCGACTCCGTGAACGCGATGATGAGCTTGCAGCCGAGCTCTTCCGCCACCGAGCTGGCCACGCGCGCGAGCGCGTTGGCCACCACGGAGGCGCTCTTGATGCTGACGCGGGCGGGCGGGCGGAAGGCCCCGTAGTGCTCCTCGGTGTAACAGGCGATGCGCGCCATGGTCTCCACGGCCTCGACCGGGTAATTCCCGGAGGCCGTCTCCGCCGAGAGCATGATGCCGTCCGTGCCGTCCAGGATGGCGTTGGCGACGTCGGAGGCCTCCGCGCGCGTGGGCCGCGGGTTCTCGACCATGCTCTCCAGCATCTGCGTGGCGGTGATGACCACCTTGCCCGCCTCGTTCGCCATCTCGATGATCCGCTTCTGCAGCGTGGGCACCTCTTCCGTGGAGAGCTCCACTCCGAGGTCGCCGCGCGCCACCATCACGCCGTCCGTGGCCTCCAGGATCGCGGCCAGGTCGTCGATGGCTTCGCGCTTCTCGATCTTCGCGATCACGGGACACGTCCCGCCCAGCGACTGGACGAGGGCCTTGCATTCCGTCACGTCCGCGGCCTGGCGCACGAACGACAGCGCGACGTAGTCGACGCCGTTCTTCACGCCGAAGGCGAGGTCGCGGCGGTCCTTTTCCGTGAGGGCGGGTGTGGACAGCTTCACCCCGGGGAGGTTCATCCCCTTCTGGGATTTGAGCCATCCTCCGTCCACGACTTCGCACTCCACCTCCGGCCCGGACACGCGGAGGACGCGCAGCTCGAGGTTGCCGTCGTCGAGGAGGATGCGGTCGCCGGGGGAGACGTCCCTGGGCAGCGCCTTGTAGGTCGTGGAGATGAGGCTCGCCGTGCCCTCGACCTTTTCGTCGGTGGTGATCGTCACCCGCTCACCCTTGCGGAGAAGGGCCGGCTCGTCGCCCTTGAGGCGCCCGGTGCGAATCTTGGGGCCGGACAGGTCCTGCAGGAGCGCGATCGGCCGGCCCAGGCGCGCGGCGATCTCGCGCGTGGCCCGCATGACTTGCAGATGCTGCTCGTGCTCGCCGTGCGAGAAGTTCAGGCGCACGACATCGACGCCGGCCTGGGCGAGGCTCTCGAGCATCGTGCGCTCGCGCGAGGCCGGACCGATGGTCGCCACGATCTTGGTCCGGCGCATCCGGACGTGAGTATGGGGTGTCGGTGGAGGACGGGCAAGCGCGGCCGCGCTACGGCCGAGGACCGGGCGCGTAGCGGAGGACGCGCACCTTCTCCGTCGTGACCAGCCCCTCCTGCACCATCTCCTCGACGATGGGGAGGAGCCGCTGAACGTGCTCCTCGCTCTCCACGATCTCGATGAGCACGGGCAGGTCGTGCGAGAGCTCGAGCAGGTGGGTGGTGTGCAGGACGCTCTTGGCCCCGAATCCGGCCACGCCGCGGAACACCGTCGCCCCGGCGAAACCTTCCCGGCGGAGGCGCTCGAGCAGCGCTGTCTCCAGCGGCTGGTGCTTCCAGCGGTCGCTCTCCCCGATGAAGATCCGGACCAGGAGCTGCTCGCCGTCGAGGACCCGCATGGCCGTCTCCCTCAGCCCAGCACGCCGCGCGCCACGGCCACGCCGAGCGCGCCCGCGATGAGGCACACGAGGAGGGTGGCGGCGATGTTGAGCCCGGCCATGGCCCACGCGCCCTCCTGCAGGTACTGGAGCGTCTCGTAGTTGAACGTCGAGTACGTCGTGAAGCCTCCCATGACCCCCGTGCCCAGCACCGCGCGCGCGGTGGGGGAGATGAGCGTCGTGTCGAGGCCGGCCTGCATGAAGAGGCCGAGCAGGAAGGAGCCGATCACGTTCACGGCCAGGGTCCCGTACGGGAAGGCCGGGCCCAGGGCGCGCAGGAGCCACACCGAGAGCAGGTAGCGTCCCGCCGTTCCCAGCGCGCCGCCGAGCGAGATCAGGACGAGCCGCCCCATGCCGGGCGGAGCCTACCATCCTCGCCTCAGCGCGCGGGAGCGGGGCACGTCCCGTTGCTGGACGGGGGATCGCCGCAGGCCAGCGTCGCGCTCGTGAACGTCCCCTGCCTGATGCACCGATCCACGGCATCGTCATGGCGGAAGCAACCGGAATCCTTCACTCCGCCGCGGTCGTCGATGGTCCAGAAGAAAGCGGCGTCCGACCGAAGCCTCAGGTAGACGAAGTGGTGGAAGCTTCCGCCGGCGGCGTAGCGCGCGTGGAGCGGCTGCTGGCGATACAGGGGCGCCCCTCCGCCGCCCGTCACGAAGTAGCGCACTCCCGACCCCGGCTCCGTGGTCGGGTAACCGAGGCCGTCCAGGGCCCGCGTCCGCGCGTAGAAGTGATTGTGCGCGGTGAAGACGAAGTCGGGATGGTGCCCGCCGTTGGACCTTTCGTCGTCGCCGGCGCCCCAGGTCGAGTGGAGCTGGGCCTTGAGACCGTCCTCGTCGTCGTGGCCGCCGATGCATTTTCCCAGAAACCGGAACACGCAGCCGCGCGGGCTGTAGACGGGATGGTGCATCAGCGTGATCGTCCAGGCCCCCGTGGGCGCGGTGCGCAGCTGGTTCTCCATCCAGAGGAGCTGGAGCTGATCCGTGCGGCGAACGCCGGTCGCATCCGGCGGTGGCAGGAGGCCGCCCACGACGTCGAGCGTGTTCGAGTCCGCGACCAGGACACGCACCCGGGGCTCGCGCTCGTCCTGCGCTCCGGTGATGCTCGGCCAGTCGACGGTGTAGTACCGCAGCGGGATCTCCCCCCGGCGGGCGTAGCCGAACTCGGTGTGCCGCAGGGCCGCCGACGCGTAGCAGGAGCCCCCTTCGCCGCCGGCCTGGGCCTGCTCGTACGCCGCGTCGAAGGCGGACGGACAGGCGGCCAGGGGGATCTTCGTCGCCCGCTCGCGCACCTCGGGCGCGAGCCACCGTGCGGCCAGGTCGCCGGCCTCGTTGGCCTGGGCGGAGGGTACGGGCGCGGTGGCGGGTGTGCCCTCGCGCCGCACGTCCTCGCGCACCGCCCGCTCCAGCGCATCCAGGCAGCTCTGGCCGACGGCGTAGCCGGGCTCCCTCGCCACCTGGCAGCCCTTGACGTCGTGGTTTCCGAGCGCAGCGTGGACCCGCCGGTGGTCCGCGTCGAAGAGGTTGCGGTACATGGTGTCGAAGCGCGGACCGAAGAGGTCGGGGCTGCCGCCCCAGTAGATGTTGTCGCCCAGGAAGAAGACGAGGTCCGGGCGCGGGCAGACGGCGTCGATGCTCCTCGCCACCGCGGCCTGTTCGTGGCCGCCCCATTCGGAAGCGCCGCCCTCGCCGTATCCGGAGTCGCCGAGCAGGACGATCGCCACCTCGCCGGGCCGCCGCGGCTGCGTGCAGGGGTCCGCGATGGAGCAGGCGGGAGTGGTCTGCGCCCGCGCCGCGGTGGGGACGGCGACGGCGAGCGCGGCGGCGAGGTACGTCCGGGAGCGCCGCCTCTTTCGCGGGCTCATCACATCCTCACCGTGAAGCCGAAGGAGATCCGCCGGCGTCCGGCCGCCCGCACCGACGTCAGGCGCTCGACGACGACCTGGCTGATGTCGACGTCGAAGCGGAACCCGTTCTCGTAGAACTCGCCGAGGAGAGACGCCCCCGCGCCCGCGCGGAAGGCGTCCGGCGGCTGGGCGAAGGCCTGCCGCAGCGCGAGGTCGGTGCCCTCGTAGCCCAGCCGTCCCGCCGTCTCGCGGCGGATGCCCGCGCGCAGCTTGAAGTAGCCGCCCGTCGGCGAGGGCCGCGTGAGCTCGATCCCCAGCCGCGGCTCGAGCCGGTTGCGCAGGCGGAACGAGCTGGCCGTGGCGGCGTCGGTGTTGCGTGCGACGGTGCGTGTCACCTGGTCGTACCAGATGTAGTCCACCTCGCCGGAAAAGAGCCAGTTGTCGGAAAGGCGCAGCGCCGCCCCGGCGGCCAGGACGGGAGGCTCTTCGATGTCGATGGTCCGCGGACCGTTCACGAGGCCGGCCACGCGGTCGATCTCGGTGCGCTCGACGGACCAACCCAGGAGGTCGCGGTGGTAGGCGGCGCCGATGCGGAAGGCGGTGGGATCGCTCGCGGGACCGAAGGTGGCGAGCGCGCCCACGATGCCGCGCGCCTTGTTGGCGTCGCCTCCGATGATGACCCGCGAGAGCTCGTCCCCCGCGAGGTTCGAGACCGCGCTCTCGCCCTCCAGGCGAGCGTGGCTCCAGGTCACGGTCACACCGAGGTCGAGCCAGGGCGTGAGACCGCGCGCGAGCGAGAGGCCGGCCTCCTCCGCGCGGGACGAGAGGCGGCCGGATTCCGACCGCGCCGGGCCGCGCACGACCTCGACCTGGTTGTCCTGGGTGACGGCCTGCTCCGCGAAGAGCGCGACCGCCCACGGCCGCGTCTGCCGCGCCGGGGCGCAGGGGACGCCAGGAACGGCGGGCTGGGTCGGTCGTCCGGCCACCGGACCCAGGGGCGTCACCGGCCCCCCCGGTGTCGCCGGCGTGGCCGCGCGCCGCAGGCTGTACCCGATGCCGGCCCACAGGTCGGCC
>DASTLK010000484.1:0-2839 GCA_035715025.1 Vicinamibacteria bacterium | reverse complement strand
GAGCCGCAACGCGTACCAGGTCCTCAAGGACGGGGGCGATCTGCGCGAGAGCCTGGAGACCCTGCTCGTCGCCGACTACGTGCCGCAGCTCATCCGCCACGTGCAGGTGCTGTACCAGGCGATGGTCAAGGCGGGCACGCGCGCCTACGTGAAGATCGGCACCTCGGGCACGGGCGGGATGGGCCTGAACATCCCGTACACCCATTCCGAGGAGAAGCCCTCGCGCGTCCTGCTCTCCAAGAGCGCGCTGGCCGGAGCCCACACCCTGCTGCTCTTCCTGATGGCGCGCACGCCCGGCGGCCCCATCACGAAGGAGATCAAGCCCGCGGCCGCCATCGCCTGGAAGCGCATCGGGTATGGCGAGGTCCTGCGCGGCGGGCGCCCCGTCCCGCTCTACGACATCGATCCCGCGCGGGCGCAGCCCGTCGACCCCGGCTCCGTCTTCCGGCCGCACGACGCCGCCGCGGGCACCGCCACCGGGGAGACGCTCAAGAGCGTGTTCATCGACACCGGCGAGAACGGCATCTTCTCCCTCGAGGAGTTCAGCGCGATCACGACCGGCGAGCAGATGGAGTTCGTCACCCCGGAGGAGATCGCGGACGTCCTGGCCCGCGAGCTGCTCGGCGGCAACACGGGCCACGACGTCATCAACGCCCTCGACAACGCGGTCATGGGGCCCACCTACCGCGCGGGGCTCATGCGCCACTGGGCGCTGGAGAAGCTGCGCGCGCTCGAGAACGAGAAGGGCGTGTCCAGCGTGGCCTTCGAGAACCTGGGCCCCCCGCGCCTGAGCAAGCTCCTCTTCGAGGCGCACCTTCTGCGCCGCGAGTACGGATCGATGGACCGCGTGCGGGACAGCGCGCCCCTCGAGATGTCGCGCCGGGCCGCCGCCCGCGTGACCACCGACGCCGTCTGCCGGCGCGACATCATCTCCATCGGCATTCCCATCCTCATGCCCGACGGGCGCGTCCTGCGCGGGCCCGAGTGCAAGATCCCCCCCACCACCCGCGACGACGAGACGTTCGAGGTGACGCCGGAGCGCCTGGAAGCGTGGGCGGGCGCGGGCTGGGTGGACCTGCGCGAGGCGAACATGGCGCGCTGGCGCGACCGCTTCACCCGCATTCGCGAAGAGATGGACTCCATCTCCGAGCGCGACACCTCCTCCCGGTTCCTGCGCGACCGCCAGTTCTGGGGCGCGGAGGAGAAGATCCAGCCGGGCAAGATCGTGGGCTGGATCTTCGCCACCGAGGAGAAGGGCGCGCGGATGAAGTGATGGCCACCGTCACCGCCGCCAGCGCGGACGTCGCCAAGGCCGGGGTGCGGCGCGTCCTCTGGATCACGCTGCTCCTGAACGTCCTGGTCAGCGGGAGCAAGATTTTCGTGGGCAAGCTCACGGGCAGCCTGTCCATGGTCGCCGACGGGTACCACAGCCTGATGGACGGCTCCAACAACATCATCGGCCTCGTGGTCACCACCTTCGCCTACGCGCCGCCGGACGAGGGCCACCCCTACGGGCACCGCAAGTTCGAGACCGCGGCCACGCTCCTCATCGGCTTCGCGCTGCTCGGCCTCGCCTACAACGTGTTCGAGCAGTCGCTCAGCGCCGCCGGCCGGTCGCGCCTGCCCGAGATCGGCGTCATCAACTGGGTGGTGATGGGCGTGACCCTGGCCGTCAACCTCTTCGTCGCCGTCTACGAGGCGCGGCAGGGCCGCAAGCTCGCCAGCGCCTACCTCATCGCCGACGCCGCGCACACGCGGTCGGACATCTACGTGACGCTCGGTGTCATCGCGTCCTTCGCCGGGGCCAAGGCGGGCGTGCCCTGGATGGACAGCGTGGTGGCCATCGGCATCGCCGCCTTCATCGCGATCCTGGCCGTGCGCATCATGGTGGGCTCCTTCCACACCTTGACCGACCGCGCCATGATTCCCGGCGAGACGCTCTCCCGGGTCGTCATGGACGTGCCCGGGGTCCAGCACTGCCGCGAGATCCGGACGCGCGGCGGCCCGGGCGCCGTCTACGTCGACATGATCGTGCACGTGGACGGCAAGATGAGCCTGCGCGCGGCCCACGACGTCGCCGACCGCATCGAGGAAGCGGTCATGTCGAACCATCCGGAGATCGTCGACGTGGTCGTGCACCTCGAGCCGGCGGAGCGCCGCCGATGAAGCGCGCGCGCCCGCCGGCGCCCGTGGAACGGGGAGACGCACCGATCGCCCTCGAGGCCTCGGACCTGGCTCCGGTCGATCGCGGCCTGCCCGCTCGTTACCTGGGCCGGCTGGGCTTGACCGCCCTGTGCGTGGAGCTGGACGAGGCGGGGGTGACGGAGGCGTTGCGGGCGCGCGGTTACGCCGACCTGGGCGTGCGCATCGAGGTCGAGGGAAGCGAGCATCGCCTGCTCGTGAGCCCGGCCGGCGGCGGCGAAAGCCTGATCGACCTGCGCATGGCCGAGGAGGCGCGGCCGGTGAGCGAGCCCGCCCTGCGGGCGGGCGGGGTGGAAGTGCTCTCCGTCCTCGTCGTGGAGTGGCTCGCCCTCCAGGATCCACGCGCCGTCTTCACGCGCGAGCGGCCGCGGCTGCCCGGACAGACGTATCCCGGCCTCGGCCTGGGCCGCCAGCTCTACACGCGGGTGCTCGGCTGGGCGGCCCAGTGGGGCAAGGACGCGCTCGTGAACGTGCCCGCGTACTTCCACAACGCGAAGTTCTACGCGCCGCCGTTCGCGTTCCTCTCCGCGGCGGAGCAGGGGCCGTTCGAGGCCCTCTGCCGCGACCTGGCGGACGTGCCCGTGGCGGAGGCGTCCGCCGCCCTCCAGGCCGGCCGCGTCCTGGACGTCGCGACGGG
>DASTLK010000483.1:0-9759 GCA_035715025.1 Vicinamibacteria bacterium | reverse complement strand
GCCCAGCCGGAGAGCACCCATGAGCCGAGCCTCGTCCGTCTCCTCCGCGCTGGCGCTGACCGTGGCCCTGGCCGGTCCGGCCGCGGCCTGGAACCGCGATCAGCCCTCTCCGGCCCCGCCCGCGGCCGAGGCGCCGAGGATCCTGCGCGACGTCGGGTTCGATCAACACCTCGGCGACATGGTCCCGCTCGACGCCGTCTTCCGCGACGAGTCCGGGCGCGCGGTCAAGCTCGGTGACTACTTCGGCCGGCGCCCGGTCGTGCTGTCCCTCGCCTACTACGAGTGTCCGATGCTCTGCACGCTGACCCTCAACGGCCTGGCCAGCGCGCTCGACGTGCTCGCCTTCGATCCGGGCCGCGACTTCGAGGTCGTGACCGTGAGCTTCGAGCCGAAGGAGACGCCGGAGCTGGCGGCGGCCAAGAAGGCGGCCTACCTCCGTCGCTACAAGAGGCCGGGCGCGGCGGCGGCGTGGCACTTCCTCACCGGCGACGCCGAGGCGATCCGCCGTCTGACCGGCGCCGTCGGCTTCCGCTACGTCTGGGACGAGCGGACGAAGCAGTATGCGCATGCCAGCGGAGTCATGGTCCTCACCGCCGACGGACGGCTGGCCCGCTACCTCTACGGAGTGGAGTACGCGCCCAAGGACCTGCGCTTCGCGATCGTCGAGGCCTCACAGGGCCGGATCCTCTCGCCCGTGGACCGCCTGCTCCTGTACTGCTACCACTACGATCCCGAGCTCGGGCGCTACGGCAAGTCCGTCATGGCCGTTCTGCGCGTGGCCGCGGTGCTGACCCTCGGGGTCCTCGGGGCCATGATCTTCGGCCTGCGCCGGCGAGACACGGCGGGCTGACATGTTCTCCGGCTTCCCGCTCTTCCCGCAGCAGGCTTCCACCTTCGCGGTCCGCGTCGACGCGCTGTACTTCTTCCTCATCGGGATCAGCGCGTTCTTCTCGACCCTGATCGCCACCCTGCTCGTGGTGTTCGCCGTGCGCTTCCGGCGGCGGGGCCCCGGCGAGCTGCCGCCGCCCATCCATGGCTCCATCGCCCTGGAGCTGACCTGGACGGTCATTCCCCTCGTCATCTCCCTCGGCACCTTCGTGTGGAGC
This sequence comes from Vicinamibacteria bacterium, assembly GCA_035715025.1. GTDB lineage: Bacteria > Acidobacteriota > Vicinamibacteria > Fen-336 > Fen-336 > AA29. The sequence continues at coordinate 8,653 of DASTLK010000483.1, read as the reverse complement.
GCGGACATCTTCGTGGCCAGCCGTCGCGTGCCCCCGGGAGCGATGGCAGTGAACGTGGTGGGCAAGCGCTGGATGTGGAAGACGCAGCACATGACCGGCCAGCGCGAGATCAACGAGCTGCACGTGCCCGTCGGGGTGCCGGTCAAGCTCACCATGACGTCGGAGGACGTCATCCACAGCTTCTTCGTTCCCGCCTTCCGGATGAAGCAGGACGCCGTCCCCGGCCGCTACACCACGGCCTGGTTCGAGGCCACCAAGGTCGGCGAGTACCACCTCTTCTGCGCGGAGTACTGCGGCACGAAGCACTCGCAGATGATCGGGTCCATCAAGGTCATGGAGCCGGCCGCCTTCCAGACCTGGCTGGCCGGCGGCGCCACCGGCTCGCCCGCGCAGGAAGGCGAGAAGCTGTTCCAGTCCCTGGCCTGCATCACCTGCCATCGCGCGGACTCGCAAGGGCGGGGACCGCGGCTGGAAGGCCTGTTCGGGCGCACCGTCCGTCTCACGGGCGGGGCGACGGTGGTCGCGGACGCCGACTACATCCGCGAGTCGATCCTCACCCCGACGGCCAAGGTGGTGGACGGTTACCAGCCCATCATGCCGACCTTCCAGGGGCTGGTGAGCGAGGAGGGCGTCATGCAGCTCATCGCCTACATCCAGTCCCTGCAACAGCCGGGCGCGGAGGCGACGGTCGTGCCCGGCGCGGGCGGCATCAAGCTGCAGGAGGGCGTCCCCAAGCGATGAGCACCCACGCCGGAGAAGTCCCCGAGCCCTACGGTCGTCCGGGCGGTCCGCCGCCCCCGGAGCGGCCGACGTTGCCGGTGAGGGAGCCCGTCAACTACCTCAACGTGAGCTACGGCACCAAGTCGTGGCTCCTCACCGTGGACCACAAGCGCATCGCCCTCCTGTACATGTTCAGCATCACCGTGATGTTCGCGATCGGCGGCATCTTCGCGACGCTCATCCGGCTGGAGCTGCTCACGCCTCCCGGCGACATGGTGCAGTCGGAGACCTACAACAAGCTGTTCACCATGCACGGCGTGGTGATGGTCTTCTTCTTCCTGATCCCGTCCATCCCCGCCACCCTGGGCAATTTCCTCATCCCGATCATGATCGGGGCCAAGGACCTCGCCTTCCCGCGCCTCAACCTGCTGAGCTGGTACATCTACATCGTGGGCGCCGTGTTCACCATGTACGCCATGATCTCGGGCGGGGTGGACACGGGCTGGACGTTCTACGTCCCCTACAGCACGCACTACTCCAACACCCACGTCATCGCCACCGGCCTCGGCATCTTCATCAACGGCTTCTCGTCCATCCTCACCGGCCTCAACTTCATCGTGACCATCCACAAGATGCGGGCCCCCGGCCTGACCTGGTGGCGGCTGCCCCTGTTCGTATGGGCGCACTACGCGACCAGCCTGATCATGGTCCTGGGCACGCCGGTGATCGCGGTGACGGTGGGGATGGTGGCGCTCGAGAGCGGCCTGCACCTCGGGATCTTCGATCCCGCGCTGGGCGGCGACCCCATCCTGTTCCAGCACCTCTTCTGGTTCTACTCGCACCCGGCCGTGTACATCATGATCCTGCCCGCCATGGGCGTGGTCAGCGAGCTGGTGCAGGGCATGTCCCGCAAGCGGATCTTCGGCTACAGCTTCGTCGCCATCTCCAGCCTGGCCATCGCCATGCTGGGCTTCCTGGTGTGGGGACACCACATGTTCGTGTCCGGCCAGTCCACCTACCTGGGGCTGGTCTTCTCCGGGATCAGCTTCCTGGTGGCCATCCCCTCCGCGGTCAAGGTGTTCAACTGGACGGCCACCCTCTACAAGGGATCGATCTCGCTGGACACGCCGATGCTCTACGCGCTGGGCTTCATCGGCCTCTTCACCATCGGCGGCCTCACCGGACTCTTCCTGGCCTCCCTCGGCCTGGACGTGCACCTCACCGACACCTACTTCATCGTGGCGCACTTCCACTACATCATGGTCGGCGGGGCCATCATGGGTTACCTCGGGGGCCTGCATTACTGGTGGCCCAAGATCACCGGGCGTCTCTATCCCGAAACCTGGGGTCGCGTGAGCGCGATCATCGTATTCTTCGGATTCAACCTGACCTTCGGACCCCAGTTCATCCTCGGCTACCTGGGCATGCCGCGCCGCTACCACTACTACCCGCCGGAGTTCCAGATCCTCCACGTGATGTCCTCCGCGGGCGCGTCCATCCTGGCCCTCGGATACCTGCTTCCGCTCGTCTACTTCACGTGGTCGATGCGCTACGGCCCCCGCGCCAGCGCCAACCCCTGGGACGCGCGCGGCCTGGAGTGGGAGATCCCGTCCCCGCCGCCCACGGAGAACTTCGTGGGGCAGCCGGTGGTCACCGACCGCACCTACGAATACGGTTCGGAGGAGGGAACCACGGTTGTCTAGCCCGAGCGAGACGCCGCCCGTCGTCGCCCATCACCCCGCGCTGCGTCACCACTTCGACACCATGGCGACGCAGAAGGACTCGTCCCTGCTCGGCATGTGGGTCTTCATCGCCCAGGAGATCATGTTCTTCGGGGGCATGCTGGCCGCCTACGCGATCTACCGGAACCTCTACTACGACGCCTTCGCCGCGGGCAGCCATCACCTGGACGTGAAGCTGGGGACGATCAACACCGCCGTGCTCATCTGCTCCAGCCTCACCATGGCCCTGGGCGTGCACGCGGCCGCGCTGGGCAAGCGCAAGGCGACCGTGCTGTTCCTGCTCCTCACGATCGCGCTGGGCTCGGTGTTCCTCGGCATCAAGGTCGTGGAGTACGCGGACAAGTTCCATCACGACCTCGTACCCGGTCCGCGCTACAGCGCGGAGAGCCTGCACGGCCCCCACGGGGAGCCCCTCACGGCGGACGTGGCCCTGCATTCCCAGCTCTTCTTCGCGCTCTACTTCGGCCTCACCGGCCTGCACGCCCTGCACATGATCATCGGCGTGCCTATCATCGCGATCATGGCCTGGAAGGCGGGGCACGGACGGTTCGGCCCCGCCTACTACACGCCCGTCGAGATCACCGGGCTCTACTGGCACTTCGTGGACATCGTCTGGATCTTCCTCTTCCCCCTCCTCTACCTGATCCCGCACCATGCCTGAGCACGCCGCCGACCCCCACGCCGAGCCCCACGACCACGTGGTGCCCGTCGGCACCTACATCCTCGTGTTCCTCGCCTTGATGGTGGGGACCGCGGTCACGGTGGCCGCCAGCTACGTCGACCTCGGGATCTGGAACACGCCGGTGGCCATGCTGATCGCGGTCACCAAGGCGGGCCTCGTCGTCTCCTTCTTCATGCACCTGAAGTACAGCCCCCGGCTGTACTGGATATGGCTCGGCGCGGCCGTGTTCTTCCTCGCCCACCTCCTCCTGGGCACGGGCGCGGACTTCCTCGGCCACCTCTTCCTGAACCTCGGAAGCCCGGGAACGTAGAGGCACGCCATGACCGAGATCGTCAACCCACGGATCGAGGAATACCTCCGGCGCCTGTACGACGACGGCGATCCCGTCCGCTTGGAGATGGAGGAGATGGCGCGGGCGCGGCGCTTTCCGATCGTGGGCCCGCTGGTGGGGCGGCTGCTCGAAGTCCTCACGCGCTCCATCGGCGCCCGCCGCATCTTCGAGCTGGGATCCGGGTACGGCTATTCCGCGCTGCATTTCGCGCGGGCGGCGGGGCCGGGCAGTTCCATCCACTGCACGGAGCTGTCGGAGGAAAACATCCGGCTCGCGGAAGGCTTCCTCACCCGCGCGGCCGTGTGGGACCGCGTGACCTACCACCGCCAGGAGGCGACGGCCGCCCTCCGCGCCGCGGGGGGGACGTGGGACATCATCTACAACGACATCGACAAGGACGGCTACCCGGCCGTCGTCGAGCTGGCCCACGCGCACCTGAGGCCGGGCGGCCTCTTCATCACGGACAACGTGCTCTGGTCCGGCCGCGTGCTCGACGGGGAAGACGATGGCAAGCCGGCAACGGCCGGGGTGAAGGAGTTCACGGCGCGCCTGTTCGCGCACCGCGGCTTCCTCACCAGCATCAACCCGACCCGGGACGGCGTGGCGGTGGCGCTGCGGCTGTAGACGGCGTTCGGTAGGGGACAACCGATCTGGTCGCAGCGTCTATCTGTTCAACGCGTCGGTCGCGCTGTTGGTCCCGCGTCGATCGCGCGCGTTCAGCAACTCGGCCCGGACCGAGTTCGGGCTGGATCGAAGAGGCATCCCTCCGCGCCAGCCTGAGACTTCGGAACCGTGACAGACTGCGCGACCTGATGGCGATCGAATGACGCGAACGCGAACGCCCACAATCCTCCTCGCCATCCTGGCCCTCGTGGCCGCCGTGTTCGCCTTCGTTCCCGCCGCCCTCGAGCGCCACTACAACACCGTGCACCCCCGCGTGCATCCGACGCCCTCGGCGCGCGCGATCGCCCTGCACCGGCGCCTGACCATCGTGGACCTCCACGCCGACTCGCTGCTCTGGGCCCGCGACCTCGACCAGCGATCCGAGCGCGGCCACGTCGACGTGCCCCGCCTGATCGACGGCAACGTGGCCATCGAGGCCTTCACCGTCGTCACCAAGACCCCGCGCGGCCTCAACAACGAGCGCAACGACGACCGCAGCGACATGATCACGGCCCTGGCCATCGTCGAGCGCTGGCCCCCGCGCACCTGGAACAGCCTGCGCGAGCGTGCCCTCTACCAGGCGCGCAAGCTCCAGGACACCGCCGTGCGATCGGAAGGCCGCCTCACCATCCTGCGCACGCGCGCGGACGTCGCGGGCTACCTCGACCGGCGCCGGACGCAGCCCGCCATCACGGCCGGGCTGCTGGGCCTGGAGGGCGCGCACGCGCTGGAGGGCGACCTGGGCGCGGTGGACACCCTCTTCGCGGCCGGGTTCCGCATGATCGCGCCCACGCACTTCTTCGACACGGAGTGGGCGGGCTCGGCGCACGGCCTCACGAAGGGCGGCCTCACCGAGCGCGGCCGTGCCCTCGTGCGGCGGCTCGAGGAGCGGCGCGTCCTGCTCGACCTCGCCCACGCCTCGCCGCGCACCATCGCGGACGCGGTGGCCCTGGCGCAGCGTCCGGTGGTCGTCTCCCATACCGGGGTCAAGGGCACCTGCGACAACCTGCGCAACCTCTCGGACGACGAGCTGCGAGGGGTCGCCCGGACGGGCGGCGTGATCGGCATCGGCTTCTGGGGCCGGCGCGGAGAGGGCGCGGTGTGCGGGGAGGACGCAAGCGCGGTCGCGCGCGCGATCCGCTACGCGGTGGACGTGGCCGGGGTCGACCACGTGGGCCTGGGCTCCGACTGGGACGGGACCGTGTCCGTCCCCTTCGACGCCGCGGGCCTGGTCGAGCTCACGGACGCGTTGCTCGCGGCCGGATTCTCCGACGAGGACGTGACCAAGGTCATGGGCGGCAACGCCGTGCGGCTGCTCTCGACCGCGCTGCCCTGACGGCGCGCTCAAGCGATGGCGGTGAGCTTGCGCGTGGCGAGGACCGTGTAGACCCGCGTGATCTGGCCGCGGTCGTCGAGCTCGAGCTGCGTCACCCAGCGCGGCCCGAAGCCCGGCTTGGGCTCCCGCTCCGCGATGAAGGCGGCCTGGCCGCTCAGGACGCGCACCTCCGCCCGGCGCAGCCGCCCGAGCCCCTTCACGACGCCGACGAGGAGCGCCGCCACCTTGACCCGGCCGAGCACCGGCACCCGGTTGGAGTGGAACTCGCCGGCGGAGTCGCTCACTGCCCGCGCATCCCGCGCGAGCATCGCTTCCACGCCCGCGACGTCTCCCGCCGACACGCAGGCCAGGAACTTCTGCAGGACCTCGCGTTCGAGGCGCTGGCGCTCCACGGTGAGAGGCCGACGCCGCGCCTCGTAGCCGGCGAGGGCGCGCCGGGCGCGCAGGTGGGTCGCGCGCGCGTTGGCCTCGGAGATGCCCAGGGCGCGCGCGGTCTCTCCCGCCGAGTAGTCGAACACGTCGCGCAGGATCAGGGCCGCGCGCTGCATGGGAGTGAGCGCCTCCAGGGCAAGGAGGAACGCGAAGGTCACGCTTTCCAGCAGGTCGTAGCGGGCGGACGGGTCTCCAGCCTGGTCCGCGGGCTCGTGCGAGGGCGGCTCGGTCTCGATGGGCGAGGGCAGCCACTGTCCTTCGTATCCGCCGCGCCGTCGCCGCCGCCGCAGGAGGTCGCGTCCGAGGTTGACGGCGACGCGCACGAGCCACGGCCGCCAGGGCCGGTTGCGATCCGCCGGCGGCCGGGTCAAGGCGCGCACGAACGTCTCCTGCACGACGTCGTCCGCGTCGGCGGCGTTGCCGGTGAGGCGGTAGCTCACCGCCCACAGGAAGGCCCGGTGCTCGTCGAAGACGGGGGCGATGTCCGCCGTCATGTGGTCATGGACTCACGCGGCGGACGTCGCGCGGGCCGCGCCGGCCAGGATGGCGGCGGCGGCCGCGCGCGCGCTGGCGAGGCTCGCGTCCGCGAGCATTCCTTCCGGGCCCACCCAATCACCGGCCACGTACAGCCCGGGCAGGTCGGGGACACGCGGTCCCGGGCGTCCGCGCGTGCCGCCGCGGGCCGCCTCCGGGAGCGCGTGGGAGACGAGGAGGTCCGGCAGGAATCGCTGCCGGACCACGCCGTCGCGCCAGCCGGGCTGGAGCGCGTCGAGCAGCCCGGCCAACTGCCGCTCGACGGTCTCGGGCGCGTCGCCGGCCAGCCCACCGTAGCGCATCACGTGCACGAGGGCGCCGCCCTCGGGGGCGAGCCGCGCCACCGCCGAATGCACGGAGACGTAGAGCGGCTCGTCGATTCCGAGCGCGAAGGTCGCACGGGGCCGGGGAAGCCGCCGGAGCGCCACGTCGAGGCACGCCACGCGGACCGGACGCGCCTGCGCCGCCCACGTCGATACGACGGTCGAGCCGGCCGTCGCGGCCAGCGTGGCCGCGACGTCGGGGCCGCCCGTGACGAGCACGGCCCCGGCGGCCAGGGTCTCGCCGTCGTCCAGGCGCACCCCGCGCACCACCATGTCTCGTTCGATCGCGATGGCGTGGCGCCGTTCCAGGATCCGCACCCCCGCCTCTTCCGCCGCCCTCCGCAGCCCGTCCACGAGCGTCTGCCAGCCGCCATGGAGGTAGAGGACGCCGCTGGCCAAGGCCCGCCGCATCTGGGCGAGCGCGCTCCCCGCGCTCATGCGCTCGGGGTCGTTCGTGTACGTCGCCACGCGGGCCGTGGCCTCCATCAACTGGCGGACGGTGGGGCTGTGGATGCGCGCGAGCCAGGCGGCCAGCGGCGCGTCCTGGAGGTGATCGCCGTCGGTGCGACCGAGCGCGGCGAACAGTCGCGCCGCTTCCATCTTCTCCCCGGCCCGCAGGAGGCCCGTGGTGAGGAGCGAGACGAAGCCGGCGGGCAACGTGTGCATCGCGCCCCCGCGCACGGCGTAGCCTCCCTCGCCCGTCGGCCGGCCGCCCGCCACCGCCACGCCGAGCTCGCGCAGGACGGCCATCCCCGCGCCCGCGCGGTACAGCGCATGGGCTCCGAGGTTGAACTGGAACCCTCCCTCCGATTGCGTTCGCGCGCGCCCCCCGATCGCCGCCGCCTTCTCGACCAGCACGACCTGGCCGCCCGCGCGCGCCAGGTAGGCGGAGGCGGCCAGGCCCGCCAGCCCGCCTCCGACCACCACCACGTCCGCCTTTCGTTCCATGCGCACCTCCGCCCCTACCCTCCTCACGTCCGGGCGGGCGCGGATGTGACAGGAAATCGCCTACGACGACGGGGCGCGGACCTCGAACGAGGTGGTGAACTCGATGTCCTGGCGCAGGGAATGCCAGACCGAGCAGTACTTCTCACGAGACAAGGCGATGGCGCGCTCGACCTTGTCCGGCGCGACCTCTCCCATCACGTCGAAGCGAAGGTCCACGCGCACGAGCCGATGCGGATCCTCGGGCGCCCGCTCTCCGCGCAGGCGCGCGCGCAACCCACGGAGGGGCTGCCGGCCGCGCTCCAGGATGTGGACGACGTCGACGGACATGCATCCGGCCAGGGCCAGGGCGAGGGCCTGGACGGGCGAAGGGCCGGCGCTCCCGTCGGAGTCGACGACGACGGCATTCTGACCCGCGCCGCCGCGGAAGCGGAGGGCGCCCTCCCACGTCAGCTCGACCTCGACGGGTGGCTTGCCCTCAGCCAAGCGGGCTCTTCATGGCCATCTGCGGTCGATTGTAAGCGCGTGACCATCCGGCTTGACACCCCCCGGGGGCGGCTTCTAGAATCGCCGTTCCAGGACTGGAACGGCATGAGATACCTTTCGGCTCGCGGCGTGGCTCACGGCAGCGGCGGCGTCCGTCGCTGGCGTCCCATCGCCCATCATCATCGCCACTACGACTAGCGGCGGACCGGGAGACCCGGCCGCCGTGAGCGGAGCGGGTGTCCTGGAGGGTCGGACGAGGAGAGGCCTCTTCAGGGAACCCTGAAGAGGCTTTTTGATTTTGGGGACCATGACGCAGATCTGCGTGGCGCTGGTCGAAGAGACGACGGCCGGGATGGTGGCCCGCATGGCGGAGCTCGCCCCCCTGGCCGACCTCTTCGAGATCCGCGCCGACCGCGTCATCGACCTCGACCTGCTCACCATCCTGCGCGCCCGCACGCG
>DASTLK010000482.1:0-2866 GCA_035715025.1 Vicinamibacteria bacterium | reverse complement strand
TCTTGAAGACCCACACCCGCCGGCCGTCCGCCGCCGCCACCGCGTGGACGTTGCCCTTGAGGTCGCCCACGTAGACGATGCCCCCCGCCACCGCGGGCGAGGACTCGCCGATGCCGTCGCCCTCCACGGGGTACCGCCAGCGCAGGGCGCCCGTCTCGAGGTCGAGGGCGAGCAGCTCTCCGCCCGTGCGGCCCACGAAGACGGTGCCGTCCGCGATCGCCGCCGAAGACTCGATCGACTCGCCGGCCTCGTAGGTCCAGAGGACCTTGAGCTGCGCCGGGAGCGGAGTCGGGGAGACGCCGGTCAAGGCCGGGCTGCCGCGGAACTGGGGCCACGCGTCGGCGGGCGGCGGGGGAGTTGCCGCCCGCGCTCCGGATGCCATGCTGGCGGCCAGCCCGGCCGCCATCCCGGCGACGGCGAGCCTGGACGCCGGCCGCGCGCGGAGCACCCTCACGCCCGATCGAGCACGACGTCGAACACCGCCGTCTCGTAAGCCTGTCCGTTCGCCATCCTCTTCTGCACCGGCACCGCGAGCGAGGGGTGGAAGATGCCGTCTTCCTTCTGGTGGGGATCGCCCTCGAAGTAGATCTCGCTGATGAGCCGCCGGTAACCCGCGGCCTGGATCGCGACGTGGACGTGCGGACAACGCCAGCCGTCCGGGCTCGGCTGGTAGGCCACCGGGTGGATCCCTTCCAGCTCGTAGGCCCCGCTCTCCTCGGTGACGATGCGCGCGCGGTTCTTGAAGTCGCCGTCGCCGGACGAGTACTTACCGTGCACGTCCACGTGCCAGACCTCGATCACCGCCCCCGGGAGGGGCCGCTTCGTGTCGAAGCCCCAGACGTGTCCGGAGAGAAGAAGCACGGTACCGGCCTCGAAGGGCGGCGTGCTCTTGGCGCGGTAGGGCGCGCCCGGACGGTAAAAAGGCCCGGCCCCGACCGGCCGCGTGAGCGCCCACGTGCCGGAGGGGGCCCCCGACTCGAGGGCGGCCGGCGACACTCCCGGGGGCACCGCCACCTCTTCGGCCGTCGCGCGAGTGGGGAGCGCGTCGGCGCGCAGCAGCAGCGCGCCGCCGGCCGACGCGGCCAGGCCCAGCGAGGCCTCGTGCAGGAACGTCCGCCGTGACTTCTCCGCCATGACCGTCCTCCTCGTCAGAACGCCCCCCGGTACAGCTCCAGCGCTCCGGCGCCGTCGAACGGACGCGGGTTGAAGCGGCCGGTCCACTGCTCGGCCGCCTGCTCGGCCAGGTCCGGGAGGTCGGCCTCGACCACCCCCGCGGCGCGCAAGCGCCGGGGAAGGCCGCCGGCCACCGCCAGCGCCTCCAGCCGATCGGCGAGCGCCCCAGCGGGGTCGCCTTCCGGCCCGCGGCCCGCGGCGGCCAGGAGCTCGCCGTAGCGGCCGCTCGCCGCTCGCGCGTTCCAGCGCACCACGTGGGGCAGCAGCAGGCCGATGGCCACTCCGTGGGCGGTCCCGTAACGCGCCGTCAGCGGGTTGGCGCAGGCGTGGGTGGCCCCGAGCATCGAGCTCTCGATCGCGATCCCCGCGTAGTGTGCGCCGAGCAGCATGGCGCCCCGGGCGTCCACGTCCCCCGGCTCGCCGAGCACCCGCTCGTAGTGGCCTTCCAGCAAGCGGAAGGCCTCGCCGGCGAACAGGTCCGAGAACGCGTTCCTCCGGGTGGTGACCCAGGTCTCGACGGCGTGGGCGATCGCGTCGTATCCGGCGGTCGCGGTCACCGCGCGGGGCTGCGAGACGGTGAGCGCGGGATCGAGGATGGCCGCGCGGAACGCGGCCTTCGGATCGCCGCAGGCCATCTTCACGTGGGTCTTCGCGTCGGAGATCAGCGCGTAGGACTGGGCCTCGCTGCCCGTGCCGGCCGTCGTGGGCACCGCGATCATGGGCAGCAGAGGCGCCGCGGCCTTGCCGTAGCCCCAGTAGTCGGCCATCGAGCCGCCGTTCGTGAGGACGAAGTTGATGCCTTTTGCGCAGTCCATCGAGCTGCCGCCGCCGAGGCCGATCAGCGAGTCGACCCGAGCCTCCCGCGCCGCCGCGACCCCCGCGTCGACCATCGCGCTGTCGGGGTCGTGGTCGAAGCCGTGGAAGCCGACCGCCTCGATCCCGCTCGCGGCGAGGACGGCCAGCGCCTTCGCCACGTGCCCGGACGCCACGAGGCCCGGGTCGGCCACGAGCAGCGGCCGACGGAAGCCGAGGCCGTCCGCCAGCTCGCCCAGGCGCCCCAGGCTTCCCGCTCCGAAGACGATGCGCGTCTGCGGCCGTACGTCGAAGGGCTCCATCAGCGCGATCTTAATTCAGTACGCGGCGAACGCGGCGAGGATCCCCGTTCAATCCCGTGGATCGCGCGCGCGCAGGCTGCGCGCTACAATCCGCGCCCGGAGGACAAGGCATGCGCGGCGAGCCGATTCCGTCGATCCGTTGGGGCCTGTTGGCCGTGTCGCTGGCGGCCCCGGCCCTGGCTACCGATCTCAACTGGCCGCAGTTCCGCGGCCCCGCCGGTCAGGGAATCGTGCGCGAGACCGGGCTGCCCCTCGAGTGGAGCGACACGAAGAACGTGCTGTGGAAGACGGAGCTGCCGGGGCGCGGGCATTCGTCGCCGATCGTCTGGGGGAATCGGATCTTCCTCACCACGGCCATCGAGGGCGACGTGGTTCCGGGGGCGAAGGCGATCCCGCACATCGTCGACGGCCAGGACTTCCAGCACCCCGACGGGGTGGGGGCGGACCGCAAGCACACGCTCAAGGTGCTCGCCCTCGACGCGGTCACCGGGAAGGTCCTCTGGGAGCGCGCCGCCTGGGAGGGGACGCCGGTGGATACGCGCCACCGGCGCGGCAGCTTCGCGTCCCCCACGGCGGTG
>DASTLK010000481.1:0-5735 GCA_035715025.1 Vicinamibacteria bacterium | reverse complement strand
CATGGACACGAACGGCAACGGCAAGCGCGACGCCTACGTGGAACCGGACGAGCCCCTCGATCCGGCGAAGGACAAGCGGTTCGGAGGTGGCTTCTACTCGGTCTCGCCCGCTCCCGATGGCTCGGTCTGGGGATCCGTGCTGGGCTTCCCCGGCGCCATCGTCCGTCTGAGCCCGGGAACGAACCCGCCGGAGACGGCGCTCGCGGAGGTGTACGAGCCGCCCTTCGACAACCCGAAGGCCCCCGTGCAGGGATTCTCGCCGCGCGGCATGGACGTCGACCGCGACGGCGTGGTGTGGGCCGCCCTGGCCAGCGGGCACATGGCCAGCTTCGACCGCCGCAAGTGCAAGGCTCCGCTCAGCGGACCCACGGCGACGGGCCAGCATTGCCCGGAGGGCTGGACGCTCTATCCGGAGCCGCTCCCCCAGATGAAGGGCCTCACGGATTCGGGGAGCGCGGAAGCCAGCTACTACACCTGGGTCGATCGGTTCGACACCTTCGGGCTCGGCCGCAACGTGCCCATCGACACCGGCAACGCGTCGGAAGGACTGCTCGTCCTGAAGGACGGCAAATGGATCGTCCTCCGTGTCCCCTATCCGCTGGGCTACTACACGAAGTGGCTCGATGGCCGCATCGACGATGCCAAGGCGGGATGGAAGGGCCGCGGGCTGTGGTCGACGGTCAGCACGCGCGCGCCGTTCCACATGGAAGGCGGCAAGGGGACGACGAGCAAGGTCGTGAGGTTCCAGCTCCGGCCGGATCCGCTGGCGAAATGATCTCCCGCGAAGACCGAAGCTCATTTGCCGACCCACCGCGGCTTCATCCTGCAGCCGACGTATCGCGTCGAGGACGGCCGTCCCGTCGTCCACCTCTACGGGACGCTGGAGGACGGCCGCCCCTTCCTCGTCCGTGACCGCCGCCCGGTTCCCCAGTTCTACGTCGAGCGCAAGGACGCGGAACAGGCGCGCGCCCTCGGCGCCGTCCGGCAAGTGGCCACGGACCGGGTCACGCTCACGGGCGCGCCCGTCGTCGCCATCGAAGTCGCCACGCCGTCCGACGCTCCCCCGCTGCGTGATCGCCTGATCGCGGCCGGGATCGCCCCCCACGAAGCGGACGTCCGCTTCGCCATGCGCTACCTCATCGACCGCGGGATCCGGGGCACCCTGGAGATCCACGGCGACGGGCGCCTCCTTCCCGGCCTCGGCCTCGTGTTCGAGGAGCCCGAGATCGCTCCCGCCGATTGGACGCCGCGTCTGCGCGTCCTCTCCCTCGACATCGAGACCGATCCTTCCGCGCGCCGGCTGCTCGCGGTCGGCCTTCACGGCTGCGGCGTGTCCGAGGTGCTGCTGCTGACACCGGAAGGCTGGCCGTGCCCGGAAGAGGCCCGGCCCTTCGCTTCGGAGACGGATCTCCTGACGGCATTCGCCCGTCGGGTGCGGGAGCTGGATCCGGACGTGCTGACGGGCTGGAACGTGATCGACTTCGACCTGTCCGTGCTCGCGCGCATCGCGGAGCGGCGACGGGCCGCCTTGGAGCTCGGCCGCGGCCCCGGACGTCTGCGCCTGCGCACCGCCGGCTCGGCGCGCGGGGCACCGCAGGCCAGCGTCCCCGGCCGCGTCGTGCTCGACGGAATCCAGCTCCTCCGTGGCGCCTTCATCCGCATGGACGACTACGGGCTCGACGCCGTCGCCCGATCGGTCCTGGGCGAAGGCAAGACGCTGGGCGGCGCGCACAAGGCCGACGAGATCCTGCGCCTCTTCAAGGAGGACCGCTCCCGCTTCGTCGAATACAACCGCACCGACGCGCGCCTCGCCTTCGAGGTCCTGGAGCGACTCCGGCTGGTCGCGCTCTCGGTCGAGCGCAGCAAGCTGACCGGGCTGCCGCCGGATCGCGTCTCCGGATCCATCGCGGCCTTCGACTTCCTGTACCTCTCCGAGCTCCGACACCGGGGCGTGGTCGCTCCCAGCGTGCGCGCGGCGCAGGCCCCTGAGGCGCAGGAAGGCGGGCACGTGCTCGAGCCCATCCCCGGGCTCCATGGCAACGTGGTCGTGCTCGATTTCAAGAGCCTCTACCCGAGCCTGATGCGCACGTTCGAGATCGATCCCCTGAACCTGGTGCGGCCCGAATCCGGCGGGGCCGAGCCCGATCCCATCGTGGCCCCGAATGGTGCCGCGTTCGCCCGGCGGAAGGCCATCCTCGGCGCGCTGCTCGACGACCTGATGCCGCAGCGCGAGGCGGCGCGAGCCACCGGCGACACGGTCAAGAGCCACGCGATCAAGATCCTCATGAACTCCTTCTACGGCGTGCTCGGGACTCCGGCCTGCCGCTTCTACGATCCCCGCCTCGCGAGCGCCGTCACCGGCTTCGGCCGCGAGATGCTGCTGTGGTGCAAGAAGCGGATCGAGCGCCAGGGCCGGCGCGTGCTCTACGGCGACACCGACAGCCTGTTCGTGGAGTCGGGCGTGGCGGACGGCTCCGCCGCCCGCGCCTTCGGCGAGTCGCTGGCCGCCACCCTCAATCACGACCTCGCCGCGCACATCCAGGAGCGCTGGCGCGCCCAGAGCCGCCTCGACCTCGTCTTCGATCGCCTCTATCTGCGGCTATGCCTTCCCGCGATGCGGCACGACGCGGCCGGGGCCCGCAAGCGTTACGCGGGCCTCGTCGCGACCGCGCAGGGAGAGCGCCTGGTCTTCACGGGCATGGAGGCGGTGCGGAGCGACTGGACGGAGCTCGCGAAAGAGGTCCAGCGTGAGCTGTACGGGCGCCTCTTCGCCGGCCAGCCGGTGGCGGAGTACCTGCTCGACGTCGTCGCCCGTCTGCGCGCCGGGCAGCTGGACGACCGGCTCGTCTACCACAAGGCGCTGCGCAAGCGTCCCGAGGCCTACACGGCCACGACTCCGCCCCATGTCACGGTCGCGAGGGCGCTGGGGCAGCTCGAGCGCGGACGCGTGTCGTACGTGATCACGACCGCCGGCCCCCAGCCCGCGGCGGGCCCTCATGCCCCCCTCGACTACGAGCACTACCTCGACAAGCAGGTGGGCGCGGTCGCGGAGCCCGTGCTCACGCTCCTGGGCCTGGACCTCGAGCAGATCCTCGGCCGGGAGAAGCAGCTGCGCCTGTTCTGATCAGCGCGGCGGCTCGACCACGAGGATCGAGCCGTCGTGGGCGTCGGTCAGGTACGCGACTCCCTTTTCGGTGACCACGGGGTTGCGGGCGCTGGGGGCGGTGGCGATCGTCTCCACGGGCGCCAGTGCGCCCTTCTCATCCAGCTGGGCGACCACGAGCTTCGCCGCGCGAGCGGCGGCCGCGTAGAGCTGGTGGCGCGATTCCAGGTAGTCGATGGCGTCGATGCCCTCGCCCACGTCGATCGAGCCCACCTGCTTGCCGTCGTGCCCGGCGTCGAGGACGCGCACCCGGGTCGTGCAGCCGACGAAGAGGAAGTTGCGTTTGTGGTCCAACGCCAGTCCCCTCGGCCCGACCTCGCCGCAGTCGGGGAGCCACGTCTTCGCCACCTGTCGTGTCTTGACGTCGACGGCCACCGTGCGGTCCTTGTCCTCCAGGTTGGTGTAGACGAGGCCGCGCGCGTCGTCCACCACGAAGCATTCCGGGGAGCCGGGCAGGGTGATCGTCGCCTTCACGGGCAGGGCGCTCCGGGAGGACGCATCGAGCACCACGATCGAGTTGTTGGCCTGCGTGGTCACCCACACTTCCTTCGCCGACGGCACGAGCGCGATGGCGTCGGGCATGGAGTCGAGCTTGATGCAGGCCCCCTTCTCGAGGGAAGCGGCGTCGATGGCGCAGATCGAGTCGTCGCCACGATTGCCGACATAGACGACGCCATCTCCGACCACCACCGAGCTCGGGCCCATCGTGCGCTTGCGGCCGTTCCTCTCCGTTTCCTTGGTCGCGAACCCCTGCACTCTCGACACCTTGTCCGTGGCGACGTCGATGACGTCGACGCTGCCGGTGTCCCCGGCCGGCACCCACAGCCGCCGATGCGCGGGGTCGTAGGCAATGAAGTCCATGACGACGCCGGTGGCCGGAGCCCCGGGCAGCGCGATCTGCCTGGGCGCGGAGCGCGTCGCCGGTGACGGCGACGACGGCGGCGCCGACCACGCGGGGGCACACATCAGGCTCGCCACCGCCATCAGGGCGCGTCGCTTCGTGTTCATGCCGCTCACCTCCTGTGCGAAGCTAGCACACGCCCACTGTCGAAGCTGAACACCTCATGAAGAAGGATCCCAAGCACGCCGAGGACCGGATGATCTCGGGGAAGCTCCGCGCCAAGGCGGGACGCAGCGGGGCGGCCAATACCATGGTCTCCGTCGACGGGACGGCCTACGCGTGGGCGTATCGGCACGGCTGGCTCGTCTGGGGCAAGGGCATCAAGGCCATCTCGATCTCGGTATCGCTGCGTCCGGGACGCACGCGCGAGCTGATCCTGGACTTCACGATGAAGGTCGGCCCGGAGGGCGGCTCACCGTCCGACGCGAGAGTGGTCCAGGCCCTGGAGCCGGCCATCCGATCGGCGGTCGAGGCAGGATGGGACCCGGAATCCCGCGGTCGGGCCTTCCGCTACGAGATCGCGCAAAGCATCTGACGACGGCGCGCTAACGCGCGAGATCCCTGACCAGCCGGTAGAGGAACTCCTGGCCCTCGTAGAACTCCCGGACTCCCAGGCGCTCGTCCCGGCCGTGGAAGCGGATGTCGGCCACGTCGAAGAAGATCCCTTGAACACCGTAGGTCGGGATGCCGGCCTGGCGCAGCAGGCGTCCGTCCGTACCGCCCATCACCATGTAGGGCAGGGTCACGACTCCCGGCCACATCTGCGAGGTCAGCCGCCTGGTGGCCGCCAGCACGTCGTCCCGCAGCGGCGACATGGGGCTTCCCCCGTGAGCGTCGGTGATGGAGACGGTCACCTTGTCGTCGTCGACGACCCGCCGCAGGACGGCCTGCACCTCTTCCGGCGTCTGTCCGGGCAGGATGCGACAGTTCACGCGCGCGCCCGCGGTCTGGGGCAGGGCATTGACGGCGTGGCCGCCGTCGAGGCCGGTGGCGACGCAGGTCGTCCGCATCACCGCGTTCCAGGACGGAGAGGCCTCCGCGGCCGCGCGCATGGCCGCGGGATCGCCGCCGGCCGCGCGCCGGAGCTGCGAAGCCGCCGGCTCCGACTCCAGGCCCGCGAGCGTCTCCAGGTAACCGCGCGTGACGTCGCTAAGCTGGAACTCGAACTCGTAAGCGGCCAGCCGGTGCAGCGCGTCGGCGAGGCGGTAGATCGCGTTCTCCTTGACCGGCAGCGAGCTGTGGCCGCCCGGATTCTTGACCTCGAGCCGGTAGGTCGCCGAATGCTTCTCGCCGACCTGGATGAGGTTCACCATCCGCTTTCCGCCGCGGATCTCGCCCCAGCCGCCCTCGTTGAGGCACAGCTCGGCGTCGATGAGCTCGCGCCGGTTCTTCAGCAGCCAGTCGACGCCGTTGTACGGCCCGCCTCCTTCCTCGTCCGCGGTGAGGGCCACGATGAGGTCGCGCGCGGGCCGCAGGCCCTCCTGCTTGTAGCGGATCAGGTTCGCGACCCAGATGGCGGCCTGCGCCTTGTCGTCGCCGGTGCCTCGTCCGTAGAAGTAGCCGTCCTTCTCGAGCAGGGTGAAGGGATCGACGCTCCAGTCTTCGCGCTTGGCTTCGACGACGTCGAGGTGGGCGAGCAGCAGGAGAGGCTTGGCCGCACCCGTGCCGCGG
>DASTLK010000480.1:0-3785 GCA_035715025.1 Vicinamibacteria bacterium | reverse complement strand
GCGCCCTTGCCACGCGAGGACCATTCCCGCCGCCGCGAGGGCGGCCGCGGTGAGCCGTGTCGTCGGGAATGTCCGTCGCATGGTGGCCAACTCCGCTCAAGAGTATAGGAACCGCCGCCCTCGTAGAACGCGAGCCACGATCCCGCCCTTCTAGCGTTGCTTCAGCGGCCCCGCAGGGCGTCCATCACGCCGTTGTAGGCGGGCTTCACGCGGTAGGCCTCGTCGAAGAGGAGCGGATCGTCTGGCCCGTAGAACTGGTCGATCCACGAGTAGCGGTCGGTGAAGCCCCAGAACGTGATGGCGTGGCAGCGAGGCTCGGCGACGCAGACTGCCACCACGTCGTGGTAGACGCGCCGCTGGTCCTCGAGCCTCGTGGCCAGGGAGCCGGGCAGGCGCGCCACGCGCACGTCCATCTCGCTGATGTTCACGAGCAGCCCCAGCTCGGCCAGCCGCCGCATGTTGCTGGCGATGTCGGCCGCCTGGGGAAGGCTGGCCGCGTCGAGGTGCATCTG
This sequence comes from Vicinamibacteria bacterium, assembly GCA_035715025.1. Taxonomy (GTDB): domain Bacteria; phylum Acidobacteriota; class Vicinamibacteria; order Fen-336; family Fen-336; genus AA29. Next base: position 3,273 of record DASTLK010000480.1, on the reverse strand, counting down.
CAGGCCGACGCCGCCGATCGGCACGCCCTGCGTCTGCAGGTCGCGCACCAGGTTGTACACGTCGTCCGACTTGCGGCCCCGGCCCTCGGCGCCGTAGTCGTTGTAGATGAGGAGGGCGTCGGGGTCCGCCTCGTGGGCCCGCCGGAAGGCTTCCGCGATGTAGGTCGGTCCCAGCTTGCGGAGGTAGACCGTGTCCCGGAGCCCGCTGCGGTCGTCGGCGATCGCCTCGTTCACCACGTCCCAGGCCACGATGCGGCCGCGATAGCGCCCGACCGTCGTCCGGATGTGGTCCTCGAGCGCGATCCGCACCTCGGGCGGCGAGAGCGATTCCAGCCACGCCGGCGAGTCGCCGTGCCACACGAGCGCGTGGCCCTTGATGCGCAGGCCGCGCGCCTCCGCGAAGGCCACGATCTCGTCGGCGCGCCCGTAGTCGCGTTGTCCGGGTTGCCGCTCGATCTGGCCCCACTTCATCTCGAACTCCGCGGTGACGTAGTCGAACTGGTGGGCGAAGGCCGCGGCGTAGGCCGGCTCCGTGCGGAGGAGGCTCGCCTGCACGGCCGCGCCCACGAGGCGAGCGGGCGCGGCGGCGGCCGCGAGGGGCTCGACCTCGGTGGCGGCGGCGGGAGACGGCGTGAGCGGAGCGGAGGCGGGCACGGCGGCGGGCGCGGAGGGGCGAACGCCGCCGCAGGCGGGGAGCAGCACGAGGAGCAGGACGGCGGCCGCGTGATTCACGAGCTCGCTTCATTGTCCGCGCATTCGGGACCTGGGGTGAAGATGCCGAAAGCGCTTTCAGGACTTTTCCTTGACGGCCGTCGAAGGTCTGTGGTTTGTTCCCCTCCCATGTCCTCCCGAATGACGGTCGCCACCGCTGTCGCCGCCATGGTCCTGTCCGCCGCCCTCGCGGAGGCCCAAGGCGCGGGCAATCAGCCTCCCACCCTGCTCAGCGACCTCGTCGACGTGAGCCGCGACTTCCGCGATTACGCCAATGCGTACTACCTCGCCGACGCCCTCTCGAGCTTCGATCCCGCCACCGGGAACGGATCCGTGACCTGGCGGCGCCACCAGCTCGTGCCGCGGCTGGCCTTCGACAACATGAAGCCGGGGTGGCAACCCTTCGCGGGCGCCGTGTTCCCGTCCGGCGAGTACGCGACGGATCCGGAGCTGCCGTTCTCGATCCAGTTCGTCTCTCCGCGCACGGTGCGGCTGCGCCTGCGCACGACCACGACGGGCGCGCCGCGTGCGGACGCCGAGTCCCTCATGCTGGCCGGCGAGCCCGCTCGCGATCCGTCCTGGCGCCACGAAGCGATCCCCGGCGGCCACCGCTACTCGAGCGCGTTCGGGTCGGTCACCCTCCGGGAGAAGCCGTGGCACGTCGAGCTGCGCGACGCCGCCGGCCGCCTGCTCACGCAGACCCAGCACGCCTCGGACTTCGCGGACACGCTCGTCCCCGCGCTGCCCTTCTCGTTCGTCCGCCGCTCGTCGGACTACTCGCGCAGCGTGGCCGCGGTGTTCTCGCTCGCGCCCGGAGAGAAGCTCTTCGGATGCGGCGAATCCTTCACGCGCCTGGACAAGCGCGGGCAGAGGGTGGTCCTCTGGGCCAACGACGCCAACGGCGTCGAGGGCGAGCGGATGTACAAACCGATCCCGTTCCTCCTCAGCAGCCGCGGCTACGGGATGTTCGTCCACACCACCGCTCCCGCCACCTTCGACCTGGGCGTCTCCTACCAGGGCAGCAACGCGCTGATGCTCGGCGACGACGAGCTGGACCTGTTCCTGTTCCTGGGGGCGCCCAAGGACGTCCTCTCGGAGTACACGACGCTGACGGGCAAGGCGCCCATGCCGCCCCTGTGGTCGTTCGGCCTCTGGATGAGCCGCATCTCGTACTTCTCCGAGGAGGAGACGCGGGCGGTGGCGGCGAAGCTCCGCGAGAACCGGATTCCCAGCGACGTCATCCACCTCGATACGGGCTGGTTCGAGACGGACTGGCGCACGGACTACCAGTTCTCGAAGACGCGCTTCAAGGACCCCGCGCAGATGATCGCGGACCTCCGGCGCGACGGATTCCACGTGTCGCTCTGGCAGCTCCCGTACTTCGTGCCCAAGAACGCGCTCTTTCCCGAGATCGTGGCCAAGGGCCTCTTCGTGCGCGACGCCAAGGGCAACCTGCCCTACGAGGATGCCGTGCTCGACTTCTCCAATCCGGACGCGATCGCGTGGTATCGCGACAAGATCGCCGGCCTCCTCCGCCTCGGCGTGGGCGCGATCAAGGTGGACTTCGGGGAGGCGGCTCCGCTCAGCGGGTCGTACGCCTCCGGCCGCAGCGGGTTCTACGAGCACAACCTCTATCCGCTGCGCTACAACCGCGTGGTGGCGGACCTGACGCGCGAGATCACGGGGGAGAACATCATCTGGGCGCGCAGCGCGTGGGCGGGCAGCCAGCGCTATCCCATCCACTGGGGCGGCGACGCCGGCAAGTCGGACATCGGCATGGCGGCCACGCTGCGGGGCGGCCTCTCACTCGGCCTCTCCGGGTTCACGTTCTGGAGCCACGACATCGGCGGCTTCTTCGGCCCCAAGTCCGAGGACGTGTACCACCGCTGGACTCCGTTCGGCATGCTGACCTCGCACACGCGCAGCCACGGGACGCCGCCCAAGGAGCCGTGGGAGTTCAGCCCCCAGTTCCTGTCCGACTACCGCGCGGCGGCGGAGATGAAGTACCGCCTGATGCCCTACGTCTACGCGCAGGCCCGGGACGCGAGCGCGCGGGGCCTGCCCATGGTGCGCGCGCTCTTCGTCGAGTACCCCGACGATCCAGGATCCTGGGGGGTCGAGGACGAGTACCTCTTCGGCGCCGACATCCTGGTCGCGCCCTTGCTCGAAACGGGCATGACGGGTCGCGACGTGTACTTGCCGCCGGCGCGGTGGATCGATTACCAGACCGGCCGCGCCTACTCCGGCGGCTGGCAGCGCATCGAGGCCGGGCGGCTGCCCGTCGTGATGCTCGTGCGCTCGGGCGCGGCCATCCCGCACATCGCGCTCGCGCCCTCCACCGCGCGCATGGATTGGTCCGCGCTGGAGCTGGTGGTGTTCGGCGAGGCGGCGGAGGCGCATGGGCTCGTCTGCCTGCCCGCGGACGGCGTCCTCCACCCGGTGACGGTCGCGCGCAGGGGCGGGACGCTCGCGCTGGCCGGCGACCCCCTGGCCGGCCGCGTGAAGTGGACCGTGCGCGGGCCGGGCCTGCCTGGCCGTTAGGCTTCCGGTTCTACCAGATCC
>DASTLK010000479.1:0-6037 GCA_035715025.1 Vicinamibacteria bacterium | reverse complement strand
TCCCCGCGGAGGACGCAGCCGAGACGCTCGGCCAGCTCGCTGAGGATCACCCGGTGGTCAACCCCGCCAGGCTGGCACGCGCCGGAGAGCGCCCGTCGCCCGCATTCACCGAGCCGTTGAGCAGCGCGCCCTCGCGCATCGCGAGCCGCTGGGCGTCGATGGTGCCGTCCACGCGGCCCTTCTCCAGGACGGAGAGGCTGCGCGCCTTCAACTCGCCCTTGAACTCGCCGGCGATCTCCACCGTATCCGCGGTGACCTTGGCGTCGACCTTCGCGCCTTCTCCCAGCACCAGGCGGCCGGTCAGGTCGATCTGGCCGCGGAATCGGCCCAGGACCTGGGCGTCCTTGCCGCGCAGTGTCCCTTCGAAGTCGGCGTGCGCATCGATCACGGTCGTGGCGCTATCCATGACGGCCTCGCAAATGAGGGGCCATTCTACCGTAGGCGGCGGGGGTGGCGCTTCCGGCCTCCGGCTCAGCGGCTCGCACGAGGAGCCGCGAGGCTCTAAAATAAAGGGCTGGCCGACCGTCCGAGAGAGGTCTTGAGATGAGTCCCATGCGCGCGCCGGAGAAGCGCCTCGCCCCCGCCCCCGCCGACAGCCGTTTCGAGCTGGTCAGCGACTTCAAGCCGCAAGGGGACCAGCCCACGGCCCTGGCCGAGCTGACGGAGGGGATCCGCCGCGGGGACGGGCATCAGGTGCTCCTCGGGGTCACGGGCAGCGGCAAGACCTTCACCATGGCCTCGGTGCTGGCCCAGGTGAACCGTCCGGCCCTGGTGCTGGCCCACAACAAGACGCTGGCCGCGCAACTGTACCAGGAGTTCAGGGGCTTCTTCCCCAAGAACGCGGTCGAGTACTTCGTGTCGTACTACGACTACTACCAGCCGGAGGCGTACGTTCCCCAGTCGGACACGTACATCGACAAGGAAGCGATCATCAACGACGAGATCGATCGCATGCGGCTGAGCGCGACGCGCAGCCTCTTCGAACGTCGCGACGTCATCATCGTGGCCTCCGTCTCCTGCATCTACGGCCTGGGCTCGCCCGAGTCGTACTACGGGATGCTCCTGTTCGTCCGGCAGGGAGAGACGCTGGACCGTCGCGACCTGCTCGCCAAGCTCGTCGACGCCCGGTACGACCGCAACGACTTCGACCTGCGCCGCGGGACCTTCCGCGTGCGCGGGGACGTGATCGAGATCGTGCCCGCCTACGAGGAGACGGGGATCCGCATCGAGCTGTTCGGGGACGAGGTGGAGTCGATCGTCTCCTTCGATCCCCTCACGGGCAAGACGCTGGGCCGCCTGGCCCAGGTCGCGATCTACCCGTCCAGCCACTACGTCACCCCCCAGCCGCAGCTCCAGGACGCGCTCAAGACGATCGAAGCGGAGCTGATCGAAGAGAAGGCCAAGCTCGAGGGTCAGGGCAAGCTGCTCGAAGCGCAGCGCCTGTTCCAGCGCACGATGTTCGACCTCGAGATGCTGCGCGAGGTGGGGCACTGCCACGGCATCGAGAACTACTCGCGCCATCTCTCCGGTCGGCTTCCGGGGGAGCCGCCGCCCACGCTGCTCGACTACCTGCCCAAGGACGCGCTGATGATCATCGACGAGTCCCACCAGTCGGTCCCGCAGGTGCGCGCGATGTTCCACGGCGACCGGCAGCGCAAGTCGACGCTCGTCGAGTTCGGCTTCCGGCTCCCGTCTGCCCTCGACAACCGGCCGCTCAGCTTCGAGGAGTTCGAGCAGCGCGTCGGGCAAGCGGTGTACGTCTCCGCCACCCCCGGCCCCTACGAGCTGCAGAAGGCGGGCGGAGTGGTGGTCGAGCAGGTCATCCGGCCCACCGGGCTGATCGATCCGCAGGTCTCGGTGCGGCCGGTGAAGGGCCAGGTGGACGACCTCCTGGCCGAGATCCGCATGCGGGTGGCGGCCAACCAGCGCGTGCTGGTCACCACCTTGACCAAGCGCATGGCCGAGGACCTGACCGAGTACTACCACGACCTCGGCGTGCGCGTGCGCTACCTGCACTCGGACATCGAGACCCTGGAGCGCGTGAAGATCCTGCGCGACCTGCGCAAGGGCGAATTCGACGTGCTCGTCGGGATCAACCTCCTGCGCGAGGGGCTCGACCTGCCCGAGGTCTCCCTGGTTGCCATCCTGGACGCGGACAAGGAGGGCTTCCTGCGGTCGGGCGGGTCGCTCATCCAGACCATGGGACGCGCCGCCCGCCATCTCGAGGGCACGGCCATCCTCTACGCGGACAAGATGACGGACTCCATGAAGTTCGCCATCGGCGAGACCACCCGCCGGCGGGGGATCCAGGAAGCCTACAACCGGGAGCACGGGATCACACCGGAGACGATCACCAAGCACCTGGGCGAGCTGCTGTCCTCCGTGTACGAGGCGGACTATGTCGGCGTGCCGGAGATCGCGGAGACGCCGGAAGAGCGCTACCGCTCCATCGACGAGATCGAGAAGGAGATCAAGGCCCTCGAGAAGACGATGCGCGAGGCGGCCAAGGCCCTCGAGTTCGAGCGGGCGGCGCAGGTCCGCGACCGCATCAAGAACCTGCGCTCCCAGGAGTTCGGGCTCAAGTAGAACGGTGTACCATCGCGCCCTCCCATGGCCAGGCCGTTCCTGACCGACGCGGGTAAAGCGGCCTTGCTCGGCGCCGTGCGGGCGGTGGAAGCCCGCAGCGCGGCCGAGGTCGTGGTGGCCGTGCGGGAGCGCTCCGGCTCCTACCTCCATGCGGATCTCCTGGCGGGCATCGTCGCCGCCAACCTCGTCCTCTTCTACGAGCTCTTCTCGCCCTGGGAGTTCTCGCTGCCCCTCATCCAGGTGGCGCCGACGGGTATCGGACTCCTCGTCGGCCTCGCGACCTCCATCACTCCCTGGGCGCGCCGCGCCCTCACGCCGCGCCGGACACGGGACGCGATGGTGCGGACGGCCGCCCGCGCGACCTTCGTGGAAAAAGGCGTGGCCGGCACGCGGGGGCGCACGGGAATCCTCGTGTACGTCGCCGTGCTGGAGCGGACGGCGGAGGTCGTGGCCGACCTCGGCGTCACCAGAGCCGTGGCCGCCGGGTCCTGGACGGCGGCGATCGCACGCGTTGCGGAGAGTGCCCGTGGCGGTGACGCCGCGGCCGTCGCGACCGCCGTGGCGGCGCTTGTCGACGTTCTCGCGCCGGCCCTCCCTCGGTCGGCGGACGACGTCAACGAGCTGGCGGACGAAGTGGGCGCCTCATGAGGGACGGGCGGGCGCGAGCGATCGCGGCCATCGCCGTCTTCGGCGCCACCCTGATCGGCTCGGGTGGCGTCGAGGCGCGGCCGGGGGGCGGGCAGTCCTACTCCGGCAGCCGGTCCGGCAGCGGCAGCAGCTCGAGCTCGTCCCGGTCGCGGTCTTCGGGATCCTCCTCGTCATCCCGCTCGAGCTCTTCGGGGTCGTCGTCCCGCTCGACGGACGAGTCGAGCGCGCACGACCAGACCGTCGTGTACGCCGGCTCTTCCGCCACTCCCGTGGAGATCGTGGTCTTCGGTCTCCTGTTCGGAGGCCTGGCCCTAGCCGTCGCCATGTTCGCCGTATCCAGCCTGATCGAGAAGATGAAGCAGGCGTCAAGCGGCCGGTCCGACAACTGGGACAGCACACCACGACGGGCCGGGCCTCCGCCCGATCCCTGGGCCTCCGTGCGGGCCGCGGACCCCGACTTCTCGGCCGTTCTCTTCGAGGACTTCGTCTACACCCTGTATGCAAGCGCCCAGCGCGCGCGCCACGATCCCGAGGCGCTCGCGCGATTGGCGCCGTACCTGACGCCGGATGTGCGCGCGGCCCTCCACGCCCGCCCGCCGCAGGGGGCGTCGGTGGAGGCGGTGGTCGTGGGCGCGGCGCGCGTCGCCAGCGTCAACGTGCCGTCGAGCGGCGACCAGTGGGCCGTGGTCGGCATCGAGGCCAACGTCACCGCGCGCCGGCCCGAAGGGCCGCGGGGAGAGTACTCGCGCGAGCGCTGGACGCTGTGCCGCGGCGCGGGCGCACGGACCCGACCCTGGACGGGCGTGCGCACGCTGGGTTGCCCCTCCTGTGGCGCGCCGTTCCAGGCCTCGAGCGACGATCGCTGCGCGTCTTGCGGGCAAGTCGTCGCTACCGGCCGCTTCGATTGGCAGGTCCTGGACATCGGGGTACAGGAGACGGACGAGCGCCCGCCCGCTCTGCTCGGCGACGACACCGAAGAGCAGGGCACCGACCGGCCCACCGTCGTCGATCCCGGCCTGCGCGAGGCCCTGAGCGCTCTCCTCCGCGACGACCCCGCGTTCGCCGAGCGCGCGTTGTTCGAGCGCCTCGAGCTGATCTACGCCACCCTCAACGCGAGCTGGGCCGCCCAGGACCTCGGGCCCGTCCGGCCCCATGTCTCGGATGCGATGTTCAACTACCTGTCCTACTGGGTCGAGTCCTATCGCGCGCAGGGCCTTCGCAACGCGGTCGAGTCGCCGCGGATCCTGAAGCGCGAGACGGCCCGCGTCCGGCGCGACCGTCAGTTCGACGCGATCACCGTCCGGCTATGGGGAACCGGCTACGAGGTGACGACGGAGGCCGCGACGGACAAAGTCCTCCGCGGAAGCCGCAATCGTGAGCGGCCTTATTCGGAGTACTGGACCCTCATCCGCGGCGCCAAGGTCCGGGGAGCGCCGCGCGCGGACGCGAAGTGCCCCTCATGCGGCGCGCCACTCGACGTCAACATGGCCGGCCACTGCGAGCACTGCGGGGTACACGTCACCTCCGGCGAGTTCGACTGGGTCCTCAGCCGCATCGAGCAGGACGACAGCTACGAAGGCTGAGTTGATCTCCCTGGACGGCGACCCCCCGGGAAGTGGCCTGACCTGCCCCGCCGGTCAACTCACCGGGCGTTGCACATTGATGATGTCGTGCACGGGCAACGGCGGCCAGGGAGGGGACCTCTAACTTCGTGATGACCCGCCCCTCACCCTGACGAAAAAAAGGGCCCCGGCTTGCGCCGGGGCCCGGTCCTCTTCCCGCGTTACTGGTTGGAGCCGACCTGCTTCGTCTTGGTCTTGGTCTTGGTGGTGGTGCGGCCGTGCTTCACCTGGGTCTTGGTCTCCGTGTAGGTGATGGCGTCGGCGACCTTGGTGTTGTCGGTCACGACCGCCGGACGGAGCATGATCGTGCGGCCCACGGCCAGTCCTTCGGGCACGTGCGTCCGCTCGTTGAGCATGTAGGTGACCTCGGTCCCGTCGCTGCGGGTGATGGTCACGGAGTGCCCCGGCTCGAACGCCTGCACCGTCCCGTTGACGCTCGTGGTGGTGGTGCGGGTGGTGTCGCCCGCGGCGCTGGTGTGGGTCCGCTCGACCGTGCGCTGGAGGTTGCCTTCCGGCGTCACGCTCGTGCTCACGCGCGTGACCGTGAACGACCCATCGTCCCCGCGGGTCGTGTAGAGGGTGACCCGCTTCCCGACTTCGACTCCCGTGGGGATGGTCACGGTCGGGGTGAGCATGTACGAGACTTCCTTGTTCGCGGAGTCCCTGACCACGATCACGTGGCCGGGCTCGTAACGGACGATTTCGCCAACGACGGTGATGGGCTTGTCGTCAGCGGCGACGTAGGCGGGCGCCGAGACGAGCACGCCCGTGGACAGGATGGCCACGGCGAGAATTGCACTGGCTTTCATGTAGGTTTTGCCTCCTTGGGGCTACGACGCATACGACGCCCCAGGGGAATTGCAGCAATCGGCGTGCCGCACGAAGATGGGCCGAAGGTCAGTCCCAGCGTGCGAGACGGACCCCCGACATCTGCCAGCGCGTGCCCGGCGGGAAAAAATTACGATACGTCGCCCGGATGTGTGACCAGGGCGTGAAGCACGATCCACCGCGCAGCACCATCTGGCCCGACATGAACTTGCCGTTGTACTCACCCAGGGCGCCTTCCAGGGGGCGGAAGCGCGGGTAGGGCAGGTAGGCGCTCGCCGTCCATTCCCAGACGTCGCCGAACATCTGCGCCGGCGGGCCGGCCGCGTCCCCGTCCGCCCGCCGCGGGCCCAGGG
>DASTLK010000478.1:0-19107 GCA_035715025.1 Vicinamibacteria bacterium | reverse complement strand
CCTCCTCTGCCTGTTCCCGCTCCTGCTCGTGCTGGTGGCGGCGGCCCAGCAGCTCGGTGACAGCCGGCGGGTCGGTCCCGCGCTCCTCTCCCTGATCAACGAGCTCATCCCCTTCGAGCATCAGGTGCTCGCGACCTCGCTACGGTCGCTGGGCCGGATGGCGAAGACCCTGGAGGTCTTCTCGCTCGTGCTCGTGGTGTGGGGCTCCTCCGGCATCTTCATGCCCGTCGAGATGGCCCTCAACCGCGTCTGGGGCGGCCAGCCGCGCCACTTCGTATTCAGCCGCCTTCTCGCCTTCGTCATGACCATCTCGGGCAGCGCCCTCGTCTTCGTCTCGGTGGCGCTCACGTCCCTGGCCCGCAGCTACAACCGCGAATGGCCGACGCTGGCCACCTACGGGGCCAAGGCCATCGCGTTCCTGCTCACCTGCCTCGTGTTCTTCCTCATCTATCGCGTCATTCCGGATCCGCCGGTGGGCACGGGCGTGGCCGGCCGCGCCGCCCTCTGGGCGGGCGCGATGTGGGAGGGCGCGAAGTACCTCTTTGTGATCAATCTCACCCGCGCGAACCTGCCCGTCGTCTACGGCCCGCTGGCCTTTGCCGTCTCCCTCGTGCTCTGGGCCTACGTTTCCAGCCTCGTACTGGTGTTTGGCGCGCTCATGAGCCCCCGCGCCGGAGCGGCCCGCGGCTCCCTCCCGGCATAAGCACGCGCAGCGCCGGACACGCCGCCGCCGCGTGGTAGGTTGCTTGGAGAGCAACGAGGAGCGGGCGCCATGGCCGAGGGGAAGCTCATCGTCGTCTCGAATCGCCTGCCGCTGGCCGTCCGTCGCGGCCCCGAGGGCTGGATCGCCGAACCCAGCTCCGGCGGCCTCGCCACCGCGCTCAATCCCATCTTGAAAGAGCGCGGCGGCCTGTGGATCGGCTGGCCCGGCCATGCGCCCCGCGAAGCGGATCAGGGTCGCCAGACCCTGCTCGACACGGCGCGGAAGTCGCACGGGTTCGTGACCGTGGACCTGCCCGCGGATCTCGCCCGCCGCTTCTACGAGGGCTATGCCAACCAGACGCTCTGGCCCCTCTTCCACAACTTCACGACCAACTTCGAAGCCGATCCGGAGGGCTGGACCGCCTACGTGACCGCGAACCGCCGCTTCCGCGACGCCGTGCTCGAGCACCTGGAGCCCGGAGACACGGTCTGGATTCACGACTACCACCTGATGCTCCTGCCGCGGCTGATCCGCGACGTGGCGCCCGAGGCGCGCGTCGGCTTCTTCCTGCACATCCCGTTTCCGGCCTCGGAGACCTTCCGTATCCTGCCGCACCGGGACGAGGTCCTCCGCGGCCTGCTGGGCGCGGACCTCGTCGCCTTCCAGACCCACCTCGACCTGCAGCACTTCCGGTCCTCGCTGCTGCGCGTCCTGGGCCTGCCCAGCGCGCTGGATCGGGTGACCGCCCAAGGAAGCTCGACGCGGCTGGACGCGCTGCCCATCGGCATCGCTCCCGACGAGTTCGCGGGATACATCGAGAGCGACGAGAAGACGCAGCGCTCTTTCGAGGCGCTGCGCAGGAGGTATCGCAACCGCCGCATCCTCCTCGGCGTCGATCGCCTCGACTACACGAAGGGGATCCCCGAGCGGCTGCGCGCGTATCGCAAGCTGCTCCAGCGCGCGCCGCACCTGCACGGACAGATCGTGCTCGTCCAGGTGGCGGTGCCCTCGCGCGAGCGCATTCCCGAGTACGACCGCCTCCGCAACACCGTGAACAGCCTGGTCGGCGAGGTCAACGGCGAGTTCGGCACCCCCGAGTGGACGCCCGTCGTCTACATCCGGCGCGGGATCTCCCGCTCGGAGCTGGTGGCGCTGTACGCGGCGGCGGAGGTCGGCTGGGTCACGCCGCTGAGGGACGGGATGAACCTCGTCGCGAAGGAGTACGTGGCCTGCCACCGGCGTGGCGAGGGCGTGCTCGTGCTCAGCGAGTTCGCGGGGGCGGCGGCCGAGATGGGCGAGGCGTTCCTCGTCAATCCCTACGACGAGGAGCGGGTGGCCGCCGTCCTCGAGCGCGTGCTGAACCTGCCCGCGGACGAGCGGAGGGAGCGCATGGTCATGCTCTACCGCCGCGTCCGCCGCAACACCGTCTTCCGCTGGGCCGATCGCTTCCTCTCCATCCTGGACGAGGCGGCCCTCGGCCGTCTGGCCGCGCGTCCGGAGCGGCCGGACGCCCTGCCCGTGGCCGCCGCCCTGGCGGCGTTCCGCGCGGCGCGCAGCCGGCTCGTCCTGCTCGACTACGACGGCACGCTCGTCCCCTTCGCGCCGCGTCCGCGCGATGCGGTCCCTCCGCCCGCGGTGGTCGATCTCGTCGCCCGGCTGGCCGCCGCTCCCGGCGTCACCGCCGCCATCGTGTCCGGCCGCTCGCGCGCCGACCTGGATGCCTTCTTCGGAAACGTGCCGGACCTCTGGCTGATCGGCGAGCACGGCGGATGCGCGCGCTCGCCCATCACGCGCGAATGGGAGATGGCGCGCCCCCTGCCCGGCGACGCCTGGAAGGCCCGCGTCCTGCCCGTGCTCGAGCACTTCATCGACCGCACTCCCGGCAGCTTCCTGGAGGAGAAGGAGCTGGCGCTGGTGTGGCATCACCGTCTGGCCGATCCCGAGTTCGGAGAATGGCTGGCCCACGAGCTGGTGGCCACCCTCGACGAGATGCTGGCCGAGACGGAGCTGCAGGCCATCCGCGGGAACAAGACGGTCGAGGTGCGCTTCGCCTGGGCCAACAAGGGCGCGGTCGTCGATCGCCTGCAGTCGCTGCGTCCGGACGCGGGATTCCGGCTCGCCATCGGCGACGACCGCACGGACGAGGACCTTTTCCAGCGCCTGCGCGGCGAGGCGTGGACGGTCCGCGTCGGGGGAGGGACGTCTTCCGCGCGCTATTCGGTGGACTCGCCCGGCGAGGTGATCGCGTTCCTGGAGTCGCTCGTCCGCGCGGCGGAGGGGGCGCCGCGCGTGGTCGAGGAACCTCCTCGCGCGGTGGCGCGGTAGCGCGGACGCGGGCTTGCTCCGGCCGGCCACGAGTGTTCGCCACATCCGAAGCGCAGTCGCGGCGTCCGCCTTCCTCCTTGCCGGCGCGTGCGGGAGTGGCGACGGTCCGGTCAACCCGACGCCTTCGACGGAGTTCACGATCCGGCGCATCGTCGATACGGGCGGGCCGGAGACGTCCGTGCGACTCGCCCGCGACCCGGTTTCCAGCGCGCTCTTCGTCCTCGAACGCGGCGGCGACGTCTTTCGCCTGACCATTCCCGCCCAGGGCGCGCCCAGCTTCGAGCGGCTCTACACGTCGCTGGACACCGGCACCACCGATGCGCAGGGAATGGCCTTCGGCCCGGACGGCACGCTCTACGTCGTGGGCAACCAAATCGACGGCCTCGACGCCGTCGCCACCATCCGGCGCGGCGCGCGCGTCAGCGGAGACCAGCGCGTCTGGTCGACCCTCGCCCAGACCGTCCCCTATCCGCGTAGCAACACCGCCTTCGACCATGAGTGGAACGGCATCGCCGTGAGCCCGGATGGCCGGTCCCTCTACGTCAACAGCGGCTCGCGGACGGATCACGGCGAGGTGCAGACGAGCGGCGGCCGCTTTCCGGGGCTGCGGGACGTGCCCCTCACGGCCAAGATCTTCCGGCTCCCCGCGGCCGGGAACGGCATCGTCCTGCCCGACGACGAGGCGCTCCTGGAGGGCGCGGGCTACGTCTTCGCCCGCGGCGTGAGGAACAGCTTCGACCCCGCCTTCAATGCGGCCGGCGATCTCCTCTCCGGCGACAACTCCGGCGACCGCGACGACAACGACGAGCTCAACTGGCTGCGCGAGGGCGGGCACTACGGCTTCCCCTGGCGCATGGGCACGAGCGACACTCCTCAACAGTTCCCCGGCTACGACCCCGAAGCGGACAAGCTCGTCGACCACCGGTTCTACGCCTATCAGCACGGCTTCTTCCACGACGACCCGACGTATCCGCCGCGGCCGTCCGTGCCTTTCACCGATCCGATCCCGAACCTGGGAGCGGACGCGAACAGCTTCCGCGACCCGGCGACGGGTGCGCTGCTGAAGGCAAGCGAGGTGGGACGCTCGCTGGGAACGTTCACGACGCACCGCTCTCCGCTGGGCCTGTCGTTCGACAACGCGAACGTCCTGGCCGGCCGCTACCGCGGGGGCGCGTTCATCCTGGGCTGGACGCAAGGCGATCCCACGGGCGCGACCGCGCAAGGTCCCTTTCGCGACGCGAGCCAGGACCTGCTCTTCCTCGACCTGCAGCGCACGGCGGCCGGTTACGAGGTCCGGGCCCAGAGCCTGGTCTGCGGCTTCCTGAACCCGATCGACACCGAGATCCTGAACGGTCGGCTCTACGTCCTCGAGTTCGGCGGGGCGGGGACGGTGTGGGAGATCACGACCCCGGCGGCCGAGCCGGCGGGCCGGCGTCCCTGCACGAACGTTCCGCGCTGACCGTCGCGAGCCCCGCTGTTATCCCGCGGCCTCGAGCTTGCTCACCCAGCGGTTGCAGAGCCACATGGGTACGAAGCCGACAACCCCGAATGTCGCGTCGATCATTCGCCACCAGCCCGGAATCCCGCGGAGGTGGCCAAAGACCAGTGCCCAGATCGGCACCGCCGCGCAGGCCATCATCCCGAACTGATACAGCCAACGATTGCGCACGGGATCACGGACGGCGCCAAAGAAGGCCAGTCCGATCATGAAATGGCCGAACGCCAGCCAGTCCGTTCCGTAGAACATGAGCGGCGCCTGGCTGGCGGTGGTCTCCACCGCGTCTCTTACGACCCCAAGCCAGGCGGCCGCTGGCGGCGGCATGCTCCCGCTTGCCCGGAAATCCTCGCCCAGGATTCTCGCCCCAACGGCAACCTCGGTTCGTATGGGCAGGGCGGTCGCTCCGCTGATGAAGAGACCGCAGATGAAGAAGAGCGTCCACGCGCGGATCCGGGATCGAAGGCGATCCATGGCCCATTGTCGGGCGAGTCCGTCAGTGCCCGGTAACGACTGCCTTCACTCCGCGCTCTCTGCGGGCGCCTCGCCACCCTGGGGGCCGAAAAAGACGACCCACACGGCGAGATCGTCGGTGAAGTCCTCGAAGTGATGCTCCGTTCCTGCGGCCACGAACATGAGGTCTCCTGAGCGGACCTCGTCTCGCTGGCCGTCGTGAATCAGGACTCCGCGTCCGCGGACGATGACGTAGACCTCGTCCTGCGTGTGCGGAGTCTGCTGATTCGGACGCACGGGACAGGAGAGCTTTATGTCCAGCGTCCCGCGCTGCAACACTCTGACGGCATGCTCCCCTGCGGGGCCGGGGATCCGTGCGACAGCGTCAGCAAGACGGAGCACGCGGCTGCGATCTGGCTCGCTCATCGCTCACTCCTTGCCCTTTCGCACGCCCGCGGACTACGACCCACCCTCCCGGCAGCTCGATGAGCGCCTTGCCCATTTAGCTTGCGCCATCGTCCTTGCCCGTACAACCTGATGTTTCGCGCTCGGCGAGCGAATATGCGGTAGCGGTGACGACTCGTCGTCGACCCTTGTGACAGTCGCGGAAGTATCCGCCCGGCCGTGCGTAACGGCCCTCACTCCAGGCTCCCGTGATCCCGCTCACGGGAGGTCAGGCCGCCCCGCGCGTCCACCCATTCACCATGTACGCCGAGCAGATGCAGCGCGATTGCGAGGTCTGCAACCGCCGGTTCGCGGTTCACTACGAGTTCGGAGGGCCGAGGGTCCCTTCCTCCAGCGACCGCATCACCATGCGTGACGTCTCGTGTCCGTCCTGCCGGCACTTGAACCCGTTGATCATCTGGATGGGCGCCCACCACCTCGCCGTCCAGGCGATTCCGGGCCCCGATCCCGAGGGCGGGCGCGTGCGCGCCCATACCCTGCGCCGCCTCATGGCGAGCCCTCGCTATCGATCGGAACCGCGAACGACCTCCAGAAGGCCGATCGCACGGCAGCTCATGGCAGCGGTCGCCGAGCTTGCGCGCCGGATCCGCCCCCTCCTGTCCTACGCTCGGGCCAGCGTCTCCAGCCGATCGAGCTGGTCGCGGTGGCCGAGCGTGATGAGCAGGTCGCCCGCCGCCATCGTTTCCTCGGACGGCGGGTTGAACACCATCCGGCCGTCCGGCTTCTTGATGGCCACGATGATGACGCCGAGGTCCTGGCGGACGCGGCTGTCCTTGAGGCTGCGGCCGGCCAGCGCAGATCCGGGCTCGATCCGGGACTCCTCGATCTGCAGCTCCATGTAGTCGCTGCGCGTGGCCAGCTCGATGAAGTCCATCACGTTCGGCTTCAGCACGGCCATGGCCATGCGCTGGCCGCCGATGACGTAGGGTGAGACCACGCGATTCGCCCCCGCGCGGATCAGCTTGGGCTCCGATTCCGACTCTTCCGATCGCGCCACGATGAAGAGCTTCTCACTCAGCAGCCGCGCGCTCATGGTGATGTAGAGGTTGGCGGCGTCGGAGGCGGCCACCGTGACCAGCACCTTCGCCCGCTCCACGCCCGCCTTGCGCAGGACGTGGTCGTCGGTGGCATCCCCCTGCAGGGGGATGCCGTGCGGCACGCGGAAATCGTCCAGCACGCTCGCCTGCTGGTCCACGATCACGAAGGGCCGGCCGAGGCTCGAGAACTCGCTGCATACGAGCCGTCCCATGCGGCCGTAGCCGCAGATGATCGCGTGTCCGGTCAGCTCCGCCAGCTTGCGGTCCATCCGCTGCCTCCCCAGAGTGCCGCCGATCTCGCCGCTCACGACGGCGCGGATCACCGCCGTCGCCGCATACAGCAGGGTGAAGACGCCGCCCAGCGCGAGCAGGCTCGTGAAGAGGCGGCCCGCCGGCGAGAGCGGGTGCACCTCCATGAACCCGACGGTGGTGATGGTGATGACGGTCATGTACAGGCAATCGAGGAGCGACCAGCCCTCGAGCAGGGCGTACCCGGTCGTTCCCGCGATCACGAGCAGCACGGGCACGGCCAGGGTGAGCAGGAACTCGCGCAGGCGCACGGGAAGACTTCATATGCCCCGCGCGGGAGGAGGTCAAGGCGGCGGAAGGATAGAATGCGCCCCAAACCCTTGATCTCCGGTCACGTCCCGTCCTTCGTGTTCCACCGCGTCGCCGGCCGCGACCTGCCGAGTGTGGCCCGCGCCGCGGGCGCGGTGGTGTGGGACACGGAAGGGCGGCGCTATCTCGACGGATCCGGAGGCGCGGTGGTGGTGAACGTGGGCCATGGCCGCGCGGAGATCGCCGCCGCCATGGCGCGCCAGGCCGCCGCCGCGGGCTACGTGCACGGCACGCAGTTCACGAGCGACGTGCTCGAGGAGTACGCGCGCCGTCTCGCCGCCCACGCTCCCGGCGACTGCCGGCGTCTCTACCTTCTCTCCGGCGGCTCCGAAGCCACGGAGACGGCGGTGAAGCTCGCCCGCGCGTATCACCTGGCCCGGGGGGAGGGAGACCGCCACAAGGTCATCGGCCGCACCGTCTCGTACCACGGCAACACGCTGGGCGCGCTCTCCCTCTCCGGCCGCCCGACCCTGCAGGCACCGTACGGGCCGCTCCTGTCGGACCCGCCGCGCGCGGCGGCGCCCTTCTGCTATCACTGCCCGCTCGGGCTCGAGTACCCGTCCTGCGCGCTTGCCTGCGCCGACGATCTCGAGGCCGTGATCGAGCGGGAGGGAGCGCGCACCGTCGCCGCCTTCATCGCGGAGCCGATCCTGGGCGCCTCCGCGGGAGCGGCGGTGCCGCCCGACGACTACACGCGGCGCGTGCGCGAGACCTGCCGCCGCCACGGGATCGTCTACATCGACGACGAGGTGATGTCGGGGTTCGGGCGCACCGGCCGCTGGTTCGGGATCGAATGGAGTGGCGCGCTTCCGGACCTCGTCACCTGCGGGAAGGGGATGGCCGGCGGCTACATGCCGGTGGGCGCGGTGCTGGCCAGCGAGGCCATCGTGGATACGGTCGAGCGCGCGGGCGGGTTCGTGAACGGCTTCACGTTCTCGCATCACCCCGTCACCGCGGCCGCGTGCCTGGCCACCCTGGAGATCCTGGAGCGGGAAGGTCTGGTCGAGCGCGCGGCGGTGATGGGCGAGCGCGCGCTGGCCCGACTCCAGGAGCTGCGTGCCCGCCCCCAGGTGGGCGACGTGCGCGGCCGCGGGCTGATGCTCGGAGTCGAGCTGGTGGCGGATGCGCGCACGCGCCGGCCCTTCCCGCGGTCGGAGAAGCGCGCGGAGGCGGTGGCGGCGTCCGCCTTCGCCCAGGGTCTCATCGTCTATCCGAGCGCGGGCTGCGCGACGGGCACGGACGGTGACCTGGTCATGCTCGCGCCGCCCCTCGTGGTGACGGACGACGAGCTCGACGAGATGGCGGCGATCCTGGACGGCGCGATCGAAGCGGCTTTCCGTTAGCGGGAGGTGACGATGCGCGACTACCCCAAGCTGGTCTGCCCGCCGCCCGGGCCCAAGGCGCGCGCCATCATCGAGCGCGACGCGCGCACGATGTCGCAGAACTACCGCAAGGACTACCCGCTGGTGGTCGACCACGCGAAAGGGCCGGTGGTGGTGGACGCGGACGGCAACCGCTACCTCGACTTCGCGGCCGGCATCGCGGTGGCCTCGACCGGCCATTGCCATCCCGACGTCGTGGCCGCGGTGCAGCGCCAGGCCGAGCGCCTGCTCCACCTGTGCGCGACCGACTTCTACAACGAGGACGTCGTCACCCTCGCCGAAGGCCTGGCCCGCCGCGCGCCCGGCCCCGGCCCCTGGCGCGTCTTCTTCGCGAACTCCGGGGCCGAGGTCGTGGAGGCCGCGATCAAGCTGGCGCGCCTGCGCACGGGACGCCCCAAGGTGGTCGCCTTCTACGGCGCCTTCCACGGCCGGACCTTCGGCGCCCTCAGCCTCACGGCCAGCAAGCCCGTCCAGCGTCGCGGCTACACGCCGCTGCTGCCGGAGGTGCTGCACTCGCACTACGCGTACTGCTACCGGTGCCCGGTCAACCGCCACCCCGACACCTGCAAGGTGGAATGTCTGGACCTCCTCACGGAGACGATGTTCTCGACCACGACCGACCCCAGCGAGATCGCGGCCGTGATCGTCGAGCCCGTGCAGGGCGAGGGCGGATACGTCGTGCCGCATCCCGGCTTCCTGCCGCGCCTGCGCGAGGTGACGAGGAAGCACGGCATCCTGCTCATCGCGGACGAGGTGCAATGCGGGATGGGCCGGACGGGGCGGATGTTCGCCAGCGAGCACTTCGGCCTCGAGCCCGACATGATCACCCTGGCCAAGGGCATCGCGTCCGGCCTGCCCCTGGGCGCGCTCGTGGCCAAGGACGAGGTGATGCGATGGGAGAGCGGAAGCCACGGGTCGACGTTCGGCGGCAATCCGGTCGCGGTGGCGGCCGGACTCGCCACCCTGCGCCTCCTGGAGGAAGGGCTCATCGCCAACGCCGACCGCGTCGGCCGCGTCCTCATGACCGCGCTGCGCGATCGCCTGGGCGGACACGCGGTCGTGGGAGACGTGCGCGGCCTCGGCCTCATGATCGGGGTGGAGATCGTCCGTGACCGCTTCCGCCGCGAGCCCGCCCCCGAGCTGCGCGAGCGCATCCTGGAGGAGGCCTTCAAGCGTGGCCTGCTCCTGCTGGGATGCGGGCGGAGCACCATCCGCCTGGCCCCTCCGCTGATCGTGGACGAGGAAGACGCGGCCACGGCCGCGCGCATCCTGGAGGAAGCGGTGGTCGCGTCGGCCTGAGCGGCCCTTCCGCTACTTCGGGGCGGCGGGGAAGTGGGCGTCGACCCAGGCGCGCAGATCGCGCTCGACCGCGGACTCCGACGGGCCGGTCAGGATCTCCAGCGGCTCGTCCTTGCGGCCCGAGGGACCGAGCACGAACACGGAGGCGCGGAACACTCCGCCCTCCTGGTAGAGGTAGGCCTGGACGTCGCCTCCGGGCCTTTGGAACTTCAGGAGTCGGCCGGTCTTCACTCTCTCGATCCGGCTCCCACTATAGCCGGACGCGCCGTCGCGCGCGTGGGCCGCAGGGAAGTCGGTCGAGCGAAGAGGACGGGGGCGGACACGCTGGTCGCGGTCGTGGTCGGCGTGATGATGGCGGCGAAGAAGGCCTCGGCGATGTGGTCGTACCCGCTGTTGTTGGGATGGACGTGATCGGTGTAGAGCCGGGCGAAATCGGGATCCTTGAGGAACAGGGGCTCGGGATCGGAGAGGGGCACGCTCATCTCCTTGGCCAGGGCCCGGATCCTCACGTTCATGGCCGCCACCCACTGGTTGCGGTCCGGCTGCAGGGCCGCGTTCGGGTTGGCCGGGATGATCGTGGAGAGGATGGGCAGGCTCCGTGAGCCGCGGGCGGAGAGGACGATGTTGCGCAGGCTGTCGATCGTGAAGCAGGGCGGGTTGACCTTGCAGTCCAGGACGTTGAAGTCGTTCGTCCCGTACAGGATGAGCGTGTAGGCGGGGCGGGCGCGGTTGAGGCTGTCGTCGATCCGTTCGGCGCCGCGATTGCTGCGAGTGGCGTCGATGCCCTCGGCCACCACGGCGCCGCGGCCGAAGAAGGCGGTCAGCCTGTCCTCGAGCCCCGGCCGATATCCGCGATTGTCGGGCGAGCCCTCGCCGATCGTGATGCTGTCGCCGAAGCCCATGTAGACGTTCGGGCGGTTCGTCCCGATGGGGAGGGTCAGGGGGATCAGGAGCCCCTGCGACTGCGGCACCGTGACCGTCACCGTCGCCGGGGCCAGGTAGAAGGGGGGCAGCGAGGCCCGGTTGAGCGTCACCGTCTGCGTGCCCGCGGGCACGCCGGCGACCGTGAACTCGCCGAGCACCTTGCTCGACTTGCCGGTGGCGGTGCCGATCTGGACGGTGACGTCGGGCACGCGCGCGTTCTCGCCGGCGTCGAGGGTACCGTTGCCATTCTCGTCGTAGAAGAGCGCACCCGACACGGTGTAGGTGGGGCCGGACGGCTGGACGGGCGTGGGACCGGAGGTAGTGCCACTCTTCCCGCCGCCGCAGGCGGAGAGAGTGGCACAGAGGCTCAGTAGGGAGAGAAAAGATCGTTTAGACACGAAGGCGGACAATATCACAGCTCGCGGTCACGATGCCACGCCCGCGTGTCCTATACTTCGTCTTCCCGATGGAAGAATCCCCGGACAACGGAATCGATCGCCGGAGCTCGACCCGGCGCGCCTGTCTCCTGGGCGCGCGCTACCGCGTCGCCGCCGGATGGCATCCGGCGACGCTGGTCGATCTTTCCGCGCGCGGGTGCCGTCTGCGCATCGGCGAGGACCTGCCCCGCGGCGCCGCCGTGCGCGTCGAGCTCTCGCCGCGGGGCGCGTCCGCCCCCGTCGACCTCGCGGGGAGCGTGATGTGGTGCCGCCTGGAAGGCCTCTCGCACCAGGCCGGCGTGCATTTCGACGACGCGCCCGGCGACCTCATGGATCTGCTCGAGGCGGCAGGCTAGACGGTGCCGTCCTACCGGAGCCGTGCTCGCGTAGGGTCGCGCGTGTCCGTGCTCCCGACGATCCTGTTGGTGGTCCTGGTCGCCGCGTTGGTGGCCCTGCTGTACGTGGCCGGCCGCATGCTGATGGCCCCGCGTCCCGCCATCGCGCTGGCCGCCCCGTTCGATGTCGTGGGACAAAGCGCGACCCTCGCTCTCGACGTCCGTGACCCCGCCGGGGTGCGGTCGCTGAAGATCACGGTGCGCCAGGGCGACCGGGAGCAGACCGTGATCGACGACACCTACCAGCCGCCGCGGCCGGACGTCCACCGCGAATGGCGGCCGAGCCAGGAGACGCGCCTGCGCCTGAAGGAAGGCCCCGGCCTCCTGCGCATCGAGGCCCGCAACGCCTCCTGGGGCAACTTCTTCAAGGGCAAGACGGCCACCCTGCAGAAGGAGTTCACGGCCCGGCTCACGCCGCCGCGCATCGAAGTGCTCACGACCCAGCACTACGTCAACCAGGGCGGGTGCGACATGGTCGTCTACCGCGTCACCCCGCCCGGCGCCGAGAGCGGCGTGCAGGCCGGCCCGGCCTGGTTCAAGGGATTTCCGATGCCCGGCGCCGCCGACCCCGCGCTCCGCTTCGCGATCTTCGCTTATCCCTACAACGCCCCCTCGGGTACGGCCGTGCACGTCAAGGCGCGCGACGAGGCGGCCAACGAGGTGCTCGCGAGCTTCAACCTGAAGGTGTCGCCGCGAAAGTTCCGCACCCGGACGCTGCCGATCGACGACGCCTTCCTGGGAAAGGTCGTCCCCGAGATCCTCAGCCACACGCCCAGCGTCCAGGACCAGGGCAGCCTGTTGAAGAACTACCTCGAGATCAACCGCGGGCTGCGCGCGGCCAACAACAAGGCGCTGGCGGAGATGGCGGCGCGGTCACAGCCGCGCTTCCTGTGGACGGAGCCCTTCCGCCAGCTCGGCAACTCCCAGGTCGAGGCCAGCTTCGCCGACCACCGCATCTACGTCTACCAGGGGCGCGAGGTGGACAAGCAGGATCACCTCGGCTACGACCTGGCCACCACCGCCCACGCACCGGTCGCGGCCTCGAACGACGGCGTGGTCCTGCTGGCCGATTACTTCGGGATCTTCGGCAACACGATCGTGATCGACCACGGCTACGGCCTGCTCACCTTGTACGGCCACCTGGCGAGCTTCGCGGTCAAGGCGGGGGACGGCGTCAAGGGCGGGCAGGTCATCGGGCAGAGCGACTCCACCGGCCTGGCCGCGGGCGATCACCTGCACTTCTCCGTGATCCTCCAGGGCGAGCAGGTGGACGCGCGCGAATGGTGGGACCCGCATTGGATCGAGGATCGCGTCGCGGCCAAGCTGCGCCAGTTCGGCGCCTCACCGCCGCCGTCGCACTGAGCCGGAGCCGCGCGGGCGTTCGTCGCGGGCGGGATCGACGCGGCGCAGCGCGGCCAGGGCCGCGCGGAAGTCGGCGGGCAGCGGGCTCTCCGCCTCCACGCGGATGCCCGTGATCGGGTGGACGAAGGCGAGATGCCGGGCATGCAGCATCTGTCGCGGCGCGACCATCGCGCGCCGCCCCGACCGCCCGTAGACGTGATCGCCGACGATGGGCAGGCCGAGGGTCGCGAGGTGCAGGCGGATCTGGTGCTGGCGTCCCGTCTCCAGCTCGACCTCGAGCAGCGCCCCCGCGCGGAAGCGCTCGGCGACGCGCCAGCGCGTGCGCGCCTCGTGGGCCGGCTCGCCCGGACGCGCGAGCCGCCGCCGCCCCGCCTCGTACACGTCGTAGATGGGCGCATCGACCTGGCCCTCGTCGGCGGAGGGCACCCCCTCCACCAGGGCGGCGTACCGGCGCTCCATGCGGTGCGCGCGGAAGAGGTCGCGCAGCGCCGCCCGCGCGGCCGGGGAGAGCGCGAAGGCGAGCGCACCCGAGGTGTCCCGGTCGAGCCGGTGCACGACGCCGACGTACGGCCGCCGCGGCCGCCGGCGCGCGATGTACTCCCGCACCCGGGCCAGCGCCGTGTCCTCGTCGCGCGCGTCGGGAGCGGTCGGCACCGCGAGGAGTCCCGCCGGCTTGTCCACCACCAGGACGTCGTCGTCCTCGTGCAGGAGGCGGAGGGACGAGCGCGCTCGCGAGCGCGCCTTGAGGTTGGGATCCCAGGCGACCTCGGCGCTGGGCTCCACCAGGAGGCCGGTCTCCAGCGCGGTCCGGCCGCCGACCGTGACCTGGCCCTTCTCGATCACGTCGCGCGCCCGCCGGCGCGACAGCTCCGGATGCTGCTTGATCAGCGCGAGGTCGAGGCGAATGCGCACGCGCGTCAGTCCAGCCCGCGCGCTTCGTCCCAGGCCGCGGGATCCTGCCCGAAGTAATCACGCAGGATCGCGTAGACCTCGCGATGGCGCTGGCGCAGATCCAGGGGCCGTTCGAAGAAGGTCTCGACGGCGACGGCGAGGAACTCGGCCGGGTTCTCGCCGGCGTAGGGATCGAGGACCGACTTGCCGCGCCGCAGCCGGTCCATCTCGTGGTCGACCACCTCCAGCCACTCACGGCTGCGCGCGGCGTTCAGCCCGCGCGGCACGCCGTCGAAGCGGGTCTGCTCGACGTCGAGCAGGTGCGCGAACTCGTGAAGGCCGACGTGGAACCCGTCGTCGGGATCGTCGAAGCTCTCCTCGAGCCTCGGCACGGAGAGGATGATCGTGCCCCACGGATGCGCCTGGCCGGCGAGGTCGTTCTCGTCGAACGAGTAGTCGCGCCCGAAGTCCTTCCTGTAGAGCAGCACCTCCGCCAGATGGTCCCAGTGATCGCCTTCCCAACCCGCGGTCAGCGTGGCCGCGGAAGCGGCCACCAGCAGCCGGAGCTCGAGCGAGGCTTCCACCTCGACGCCGGTGATCCGCTTCTCGGCGAGGAACAGCGCGACGTGCTCTTCGAAGCGGCGGCGCAGCTCGGGAGGCAGGCGATGGTAGTGGTCGTAGCGCTCCTCGAGGATCCGGCGCCACTCGTCCGGAAAGGGGGCCAGGCGGACGCGCTCGCGCTCGGTGGCGCGGGTGGTGAGGGCGCGCCACAGCACGGCGCCCACTCCGAGACCGAGCGCGCCTCCGATGGCGCCGCCGCTGGCCGCGCCCATGGCCAGGCCGAGGACGCCTCCCGCCAGCACGGCCAGCGCCGCCATCGCGCCCGCGAACCAGGCATCTTCCCCGTGCACGGCCATCAGCGCTGGGTGAGAAGCCGTCCCAGCACCCGCGCATCGATGTTGGCGCCGGTGACCACCACCGCCGCGGGCCTCGCGTCGTCGAGGCGCAGGCGGCCGGAGCGCAAGGCGGCCACGCCGACCGCCCCCGAGCCTTCCGCCACCACCTGGTCGTGGGTGACGAGGGCGACGATCGCGTCTTCGATCTCCGGCTCGGACACGTTGATCACCTCGTCCACGAGGTGGCGGTGCGCGTACACCATGAGTCCGATCCCGCCCGCGAGCCCATCGGCGAGAGTCGGCCGCGCGGCGTAGTCGAGCAGCGGCAGGCCCTGCGCGATGGAGTCGCGGAGGGCGGGGGAGGCCTCGGCCTGCACGGCCACGATGCGCACGTCGGGGCGCTGGGCCTTGACCGCGGCCGCGATGCCGGCGACGAGGCCGCCGCCGCCGACGGGCACGACGATGGTGCCGATCAGCGGGTTCTGCTCCAGGATCTCGAGGGCGACCGTGCCTTGCCCGGCGGCGGTGCGGGGGTCGTCGTAGGCATGGACGCTGAAGGCGCCCGTGCGATCGGCATGTTCGGTCGCGCGCGCGGCCGCTTCGTCGTACGTCGCTCCGCCCTCGACGACGGTGATCGGGAACGTGCGTAGCTTGTCCACCTTGGCCCGCGGCGCCGTCGCGGGCACGAACACCGTCGCGGGCACGTCGCCCCCCAGGGCCTGGATGGCGAAAGCGACGCCCAGGGCATGATTGCCCGCGGACGCGGCCACCACGCCCCGCCCACGCTCGGCCGGGGTGAGGGAGCTGAGCACGCTGAGCGCGCCGCGCACCTTGAAGGACCCCGTCGGCTGCCAGCACTCGAGCTTGAGCCAGGCCTGACCCCCGGACACGGAGAAGGCGCGCCGCAACGGGGTCGGGGGCAGGTAGGGCGCGATCGCCCGCTGCGCGCGCTCGATGTCGGCCAGGCCGAGCAGGCTCGTCATCGCGTCATTCCCGCACGGGGCCGCCCGCCACCAGGTCGAGCCGCGGCTCCGGGCAATGCGCGGCGATCTCCGCCGCCACCCGGTCCCGCAGCGCCACCACCGCGCGCCAGCCCTGGCCTTCGGGCGCGATGGGATCGCCGATCCAGAGGTGGATCGGCCCGGGCCGCGGCAAGGCCTGGCCGGCGCGGAGGATCGCGCGCGTGCCGCGCAGGGCGAGGGGCACGACGGGGATGCCGGTCTCCACCGCCGTCTTGAACGTGCCCAGCCGGAACGGACGCAGTCCCGCCGCCGCCGTGAACGTGCCCTCGGGGAAGAGCAGCACCGACCGTCCCTGCTCCAGCGCGGGGGCGAGTTTGCCCGCATCGGCGACGCTCTGGCTCACGTCGAAGCGCTCGACGGTGAGGTGGCCGGCCCGCCGCACGAGCGTGCCGAAGAACGGCCACGTCGCGACCTCGGCCTTGGCCGCGAACAGGAAATCGCGCGGGACGAGCGCGAGCATGGCCAGAGCGTCGATGTAGGAGGCGTGATTGGACGCGAGGAGGACGGGCTGCGTCCCCGTGAGCGCGCCGCCCCCTTCGCGGCTGAGACGGCAGCCCCCGAGGGTCAGCAGCGCGCGCGAGCCGAGGCGCGAGAGGGTGCGCGCGAGCCGGGGGCTGGGGATGAGCGCCACCGGGATCCAGACGAGGGGAGCGATGACGGCGATGAGGACCGCCGCGTACGCGGCATACAGGGCGCGGCCGAGGCCGGCCGCGAGCGCGGCCACGGCGTCCGCGGCCACGCGCGCCACGAGGCGGACCTTCATCGCGAGGGGTGTGCCCGAGACGCGCCCGAGGGTTCCGGCCAGATACAGGTCCCGGGTGGCGGCGCGGCGGACCTTGCCGCTCGAGGTCTTCGGCACCGCGCCCGGAGGGACGAGCACGACGACATCGGGCGGCAGGGAGAGCGCGGCGGCCACGCGCTCGGTGACGACGCTCGACAAGCGATCGCGCTCCGCCGGATCTGTCGCGCGCGTCTCCGCGACCACGACCAGGGCTTCCGTGCCCAGCTCCGGGCGGGTCACGCCGAAGGCCACGACGCAGCCGCGGCGGATGCCGGGCACGGAGGCGGTCACGTCCTCGATCTCCTGTGGCACCAGGTTGCGGCCGCCCTTGATGATCAGGTCCTTGCGCCGCCCGGCGATGAAGATCTCGCCCTCCGCGCGATAGGCGAGGTCGCCGCTGTCGAGCCATCCCCCGGGCAGGGTGATGGCGGCCGTCGCTTCGGGCTTGCGGTAGTAGCCGGCGGTGGACGAGGGACCGCGGAACACGAGCCGGCCGACCGTGCGCTCGGCCACCTCCTGTCCGGCATCGTCGACGAGGCGCACCTCGTGCTCGGGCAGCGCGGTGCCGACGGACACGAACGGCAGTCCCTCGCCCGTGCCCGCCTTTTCCGCGCGCCCGTCGCGCTCGAACGCGGCGCGCGCGATGCGGTCGATGCGCGGTGCCCGCCCCACGGGCGGGAAGCACAGGCCGACCGAGCTCTCGGCCAGGCCGTAGACCGGCATCATCGCTTCGCGCCGGAAACCGTAGGGTGCGAATCGCTCGACGAACCTCTCGACGGTCTCCGGGCTGACCGGCTCCGCCCCGTTGAGGGCCACGCGCCAGGAGGAGAGGTCGAGCCCTTCCAGGGCGCGGTCGGGGATCTTGCGCACGCACAGCTCGAACGCGAAGTTGGGCGCGGGGGAGAGGGTGGCGCGGCGCTGGTGGATCGACCACAGCCACCTCTCCGGACGGGCGAGGAACGCGAGCGGGCTCTGCAGCGCGAGGGGAAGGCCGTGGTGCAGGCAGAAGAGCCAGGTCCCGATGAGGCCCATGTCGTGGTACAGGGGCAGCCAGCTCGCGCCCACGTCCGTGGGCCGCACGTCGAGGCCGCGGCCGATGGCGCGGATGTTCGCGAGCAGGTTGTCGTGGGTGAGCAGGACGCCCTTCGGCTCGCCCGTGCTGCCGGACGTGTACTGGATGAACGCGGGATCCGCCCCCGCGCCCTCCGGGGCCGGCCAGGAGGCGCCGCGCGCGGTGAGGTCGCTCACGGTCACGACCTCCCTCAGCGAAGGCACGGACGCGCTCAGCACCGCGGCCACGCCCCGCGCGCGCGCGATGGTCAGGAGCGCGCCCACCTCCGCGTCGGCGAGGATGGCCGCCTGCCGCTGCGCGTACTCCTCGAGCCGGTCCAGGCGTGCGGGCGGGTAGATGGGCACGGGCACCGCGCCCGCCATGAGGATGCCCTGGAAAGCGGCCAGGAACTCGCGCCCGGTCGGGAGCATGAGGGCAACCGTGTCGCCGCGGCGCACGCCGCCTTCGCGCAGCCCCCCCGCCACCGACGCCGCCTCCGAGAGGAGGTCGCCGTAGGTGATCGTCTCCTCCGCGCCGTCGTCGTGACGCAGGTAGACGTGGGGGCGGGAGGGTTGCGACTGCGCGCGCCGCCAGAGAGACTCGTGGATGGTGGCGGCGGCTTCGGAGGCGGTGGCGGCGCCGAGGGACTCGGCCCGCTCCGCCCGCGCGGGCACGTCGACCACGCCTCCGGCCGCGATCACCCGCGCGAGGTCGCGCGGGGTGTCCGCCTGCAGCACGCGGTCGTCGAGGGCGCGGCCGAACGCGTTCTCCAGCCGCAGGAGCAGCTCGACGCGCTCGAGGCTGCCCAGGCCGACCTCGCGCTCCAGCGACGCGGAGGGCGCGACGGCGTGGGCCGCGCGCGCCCCGCCCAGCTCTTCCGCCAGCGCGCGCACGACCTCGAGGACGCGCGCCTCGACGTCCGCGATCGCGGCAGCCGCGGGCGGAGCAGCGGCCTGGCTCATGGTGAAGTCACTGTACACTCGAAAGCCCAAGGAGGCAGCGCGTGCTGGAGGCGGTCACCCTGCGTGAGATCCAGGCCATCTTCGAGGTCACGGACCGGCTCGGCATCCATCGCGAGCAGCTCGTCATCCCGCTGGGGCCGCGCCACCCCGGGCGCGTGCGCCGGATGCCCAACGGCAAGCTCGAGATCGTCGTCGAGAAGGACGGCGAGTTCGCGCAGTGGCTGGCCGGCCTGGAGAGCGAGATCCGGAAGGTGACCTCTCCCGCCTAGCCCGTGACCATGGCCGCCAGCGCCCGGCCATAGGTCTCGAGGTCGCTCTCCGAGAACAGGACGCAGCGCACGAGACGGACGTGCCGCGCGGTCTTCAGCACATCGGCGATGGCGCGCAGGGCGACCGGCGCCGCCTCTTCGATCGGATAGCCGAAGGCCCCGGTCGAGATGCTCGGGAAGGCGACCGATTCCAGCCCTTCCTCTTCCGCGAGGGCCAGGCTGCTCCGGTAGCAGGAGGCCAGCGCGTCCGGCTCGCCGGCGCACCCGCCGTGCCAGACGGGTCCCACGGTGTGGATGACGCGGCGCGCGGGCAGGGCACCGCCGGTCGTGATCACGGCTT
>DASTLK010000477.1:0-3293 GCA_035715025.1 Vicinamibacteria bacterium | reverse complement strand
GAGCCTCCGAGCTGGTGGCCGCGCCATTCGATCGCGACCGTGCGCGTCCTCGTGCGCGGGCGCGACCTCACCGGCGCCCGCATCGCCTCCGCGCCTGGCCTGGCCGTGGTGGGCGAGCCGCGCGTGAGCGCGTCCGGCACGTCGGTCCTCGTCGACGTGGCCATCGATCCCGCCGCCACTCCAGGTCCTCGGCGGCTGCGTCTCACCACGCCCGGCGGGGCCGCGGACATCCCCTTCGAGATCCGCGCTCCTTTGTCGCGGGATGGCCGATTCCAGGGGTTCACGCCGGACGACGTCGTCTACCTGATCATGCCGGACCGGTTCGCGGACGGGGATCCCTCCAACGACGACCCCGCGCGCTCCCGCGGCCTCTACGACCGCGGCCGGCCGCGCTACTACCACGGTGGCGACCTGCAGGGGATCATCGACCGCCTGCCCTACCTGAAGGACCTGGGCGTGACCGCGATCTGGACCACGCCCGTCTACGACAACGTGGATCACCTCAACGAGCGCGAGCGCTACGACGGCGCCGCCATCACCGACTACCACGGTTACGGCGCGATGGACTTCTACGCCGTGGACGAACACCTCGGCGACCTCGCCAAGTACCGCGAGCTGGTGGAAGCGGCGCACGGCCTCGGCTTGAAGGTGATCCAGGATCAGGTGGCGAACCACACCGGCCCCTATCACCCGTGGGTGGCGGATCCCCCGACCCCGACCTGGTTCCACGGAAGCGGGGAGAGGCACCCGAAGAACGTCTGGCAGACGTGGACCATCGCCGATCCGCACGCCACGCCGGACATCCAGCGCGAGACGCTGGACGGCTGGTTCATCGACATCCTGCCCGATCTCAACCAGGACGATCCCGACGTGTCGCGGTACCTCGTCCAGAACGCGCTCTGGTGGGTGGGCATGACCGGCCTGGACGCGATCCGCCAGGACACGCTGCCCTACGTCCCGCGCCGGTTCTGGTCGGAGTGGAGCGGCGCGCTCCACCGCGAATACCCGAAGCTGACCCTGCTCGGCGAGATGTTCGACGGTGATCCCGCCCTCGTCTCGTTCTTCCAGGGGGGCGCCGTCCGCGACGGCATCGACACCGGCATCGACACCCTGTTCGACTTCCCCTCGTTCTATCCGATACGGCGCGCCTTCGCGGAGGGGAAGCCGCTGCGGGAGCTGGCCGTGATGCTCGCCCACGATCGTCTCTATCCGGATGCATCCGTTCTCGTCACCCTGTCCGGACTGCACGACACCGGGCGCTTCATGAACGAGGCCGGGGCCACCGTCGCCGGCCGCCAGCTCGCGGACACGTTCCTCCTCACCGCGCGCGGCACGCCTCTCGTCTACTACGGCGACGAGATCGCGCTGCACGGCGGAGGCGACCCGGACAACCGTCGCGACTTCCCGGGCGGGTTCCCGGGTGACGCTCGAGACGCCTTCACGACGGGCGGGCGTACGGCCGAGGAAGCCGCGGTCTTCGACCATCTGCGGCGCCTCCTCTGGCTGCGCGCGGAACTGGCGCCCCTCCGCCGCGGGCGGATGGTGACGCTGGCCGTGACCGAGCAGGCGTGGGCCTTCGCGCGCGTGCTCGGCGATCAGGCGGTCGTGGTCGTGCTCAACAATGCGGCGGAGCCGGTCGTTCTCGACATCCCGACGAGTGCCGTCGGCGGGATGGCGGGTCGACCGGTCGCGGATCGCTTGGGAGGCGCGACGGCAAGGATCGAAAACGGTCGCCTACGCGTCTCGATGCGTGCCCGGTCCGCCGCGATCTACACGGTGCGCTAGCCTAGCGCCGTGACTCACGCCTCGGCCGGCGGGGTCTGCGGCGGCGATCCGAGCGACCAGGGAGGCCCGACCGCTCCGCCACTTCATCGGACCCTGGGCCGCGGCGCAGCAAGGAGACCGCCGTCGGCGGGTCCATGATGACGACCGAGGAGCCGCGGTAGCCCTTCGGATCGCGCGTCACGAGGGTATCGCACCCCGCGCCTTCAGCGGCGGCGGCGCAGACCGCATCCTCGAAATCGCGCCAGGCCAGCGTCAGCGCACGTCGAAGGACGGCACCATCCACAGGGGCCACGTCGGGGACGGCCAGGAGGTCGCTCACGACCCGACGCGCAAAGGCGGAATCGCGCTGGCGGGCGGCCAGATAGAAGACGGTCGTGACGCCGTGCGCAGGGATGACGGCTTCGATCTCCTTCCTCTCCGCCGAAGCCCAGAGAGCGCTCGCGGCCTCGCCGAACGGCGGCCGGTCGAGGACGAAGTCGAGGACGACGTTCACGTCGAGAAGGATCCGCTTCAGCGGTACTTCCGCGCCAGGTGGTCGATGTAGTCCTCGCGGCGGTGCTTCGCGCCCTTGAGGATCCCGCGGAGCCGGCGCGTGACCGGCGGCACGTCCTGATCGGTCAGGTCCGCCGGGCGGGCGAGGGCATCCAGATAGACCTCGACCAGTCGCGAAACGGAGGTCGCCCGCCGAGAGGCGTAGCGTTTTGCGCGTGCCACCACCTGGCCGTCCACGCTCAGGGTCAGCTTGGCCATGTACGTATGCTAAGTCTGGTACGACACGTACGCAATGGCCGGCATCAATGCGGCATCGACTTCGAGAGCGCGCAGGCCTCCTCGCTCCCTCGGTCGCAAATCGCCTTGAGGAGCTGCTTCGCCTTCACGACGTCGGTCCGCGAGCCCGACACGAGAACGATCGCCCAGCCGACGCACCCGTCGTCGAAGCCTTCGTCGCACAGTCCCTGGAGCGTCGAGAGTGCGCGCGCGCGGTCGCGCGCGACGCCCTGCCCCTGGGCCTGCATCACCGCGTACTGCGCGCAGGCCCTCTTGTCGCCGGCGCGGCAGGCCCGGTCCAGCGTCTCGGGCGTGTCCGTGCCGGAGGTCTCGGACGACTCCTGTCCGGCCGGCCGAGGCGTGGGAGCACTGCGGGCGCGGGCGGCGAAGTCGAGGAACTCCTGGGCCTGCTTCCGTTCGGAATCGTCGTCCGCGGCCTTGAGGGCAGACTGCGCGGCCAGGACCGCGTCGTCGGGCCGGCGCAGGTGCCAGAGCGCCCTGGCCAGCGTCAGGCGGTGATACGACTGGCCGGGCTCGATCTCGACCGCCTTCTTCGCGAGGGCCAGCGCCTCCTCCCCCTGGCCGAGGTTGACCCGGACGTCGGCCAGGAACGACAAGGTATCGGCGCTCCCGGGGTCGAGCGCGCGCGCCTTCTCGAGGGTCGCCGCCTGACGCTCGTTCGCCGCCTGGTCCGCCTGCGGCAGCCATTCCAGCTGGGCGAGCCGGTAGTAGACGTGCGC
>DASTLK010000476.1:0-4812 GCA_035715025.1 Vicinamibacteria bacterium | reverse complement strand
CCGGGATCCCGGATCGCTCCTCAACTGGACGGCGCGCATGATTCGCGGCCGGCGCGAGTGCCCCGAGTTCGCCTGGGGCCAGTTCACGATCCTCAAGACCAAGCAGCCGGCGGTGCTCGCGATCCGCTACGACTGGCGCGGTACCTCGCTCGTGACCTTCCACAACTTCAGCGATTCGCCGCAGAAGGTCACGGTCGACCTCGACTGTCCGCGCGGCGAGATGATCGCCGACGTATTCGGCAAGGAGCGGCTGCAGGCCCGCAAGGAATGCGAGCACGAGCTGACCATTGACCCCCTGCGGTTCCGGTGGTTTCGCGTGGGCGCGGCCGACAACGCGATCGAGCGGGAGTCGCTCTGAGGCCCGTTCCCCTTAGGCCTCCACGAGACGTTTCCGCCCCGAGCTACACTCCGTCACACACAGGAGGTGCTCGTGCGATTTCAATCTGGATATCTGACGCTCATCACGGCGAGTGCGGTGATGGTCTTGAGCCAGCCCGTAGGGGCAGGCCAGGTTGCCTATGAAGGCTTCGGCCCCAGCTTTCCCATCTATGCGAACGACGGGACCGGTTTCGGCGGCCCCTGGACTCAGGGGGGCTTCAACGCTTTTGCCTCGGGCTACACGCCTCTCGAAAGCTCGCTGTGCTCGGCCAAGATCAAGACCAGCGGTGGCAGCGTATCGGGGACGGCTTTTTCCGCCATCAACGGGGCCATACGAAACCTGGCCTTCCCGCTGGGACAGAACAACACCACGGTCTACGTCAGCTTCCTTCTGCAACCGCAAGGGACGCTGCATGGCGGCCTCTTTCGCGGCTTCTTCGGGCTGACCCTGAACGGCAGCCTCGGGAACGACCTCTTCGTGGGCAAACCCGGGGGCGGAGCCGACGATGAGTATGTCCTCGAGGCCCGAGGCGGCGCTTTCCAGATGCCCTCAGGGACTCCCGCCGTCGTCGGACGCACCGCGTTACTGGTCGTGAGAGCGGACTTCCGGCCCGGGAAGGACGTATTCACGCTGTATGTCGACCCGAAACCGAGCGACCCTGAACCCTCGAGCGGCGCGGTGGAAGCCGATCTGGATCTCGGAGTGGTATCCAGGATCGGCATCTATTCCACGGGTGCCTTTGCCATCGATGAAGTCAGGATCGGGACGACCTTCTCCGCGGTGGTGCCGACCAGCCCCCACGCGCCACACGGCGAGTCTCATGCCTGCGAGCACGACGACGATCAGCGCAGTGACAACCACGACCGTTAGGCGGGGCGCGGCGTGACTCAGAGGTCGACCGCGACCACCTCGTGATCACGCACCGCGGGCACGACAACGGTGACCGCGCCTCCCGTCTCTTCCGCTTTCGGCTGCGTCTCCGCGACGAGCAGCCGGACGCCACGGGCCCGCGCGCCCGCGGGCAGGCGGACGGTCACGGTCATCGGCCCCACGGCCACGAATTCGCGCACGGGCCCCTTCATGGCCATGGCGTTGGTGAGGTTCACGAGGTGCACGGTCAGCGAGTCCTTCTGCCGCCAGGCCGTCACGTCGAACAGCCCGGGCCCGGTCACCGTCACGGGTGGGGCTTCGTTGGCCGCCCACTGCACGGCGTTCGCGAGGAGGCGGCCGTGGTCAGGAGCAAGGACCTCCCAGAACGTCCGGTCCAGGTCGCCGGGAAAGTAGACGATGCGGCTCGTCCCCTGCTCGCGCAGGTAGACCTGCCGCTCGGCGGTTTTCTCCACGCGCGGGAAGACGTGCTCCATGGGCAGGTCCGGATACGACGGGATGAGCGTGACGGGCGACGGAAACTCGCCGCGCGGGCGCACGCGCACCCGCTGCACGGAATTGATGATGCGCGGCGCGTCCTGGAGGCCGCGGAGGAGCGGATGCGTTCTTCGGGCCTCCGCGTCGAGGGCGAGGTAGGAGTTCTGCATCCGCCGGTCCACCTGCCCGTCGAACGAGACGCCGAGCACGTCGCGTAGCCCGAAGTCCTTACGGGGGGCACCTGCCTCGTCGTAGAGCGAGGTCTCGAAGGTGGCGAGCAGGCTCCCTCCGCGGTCGACGTACGTGGCCAGGCTCCGGCACTGCGCGTCGGACAGGGCGGCCAGGTTGGGGAGGACGAGGAGCTTGTAGCGATCCACGTCCGCACCATCGAGCCGCGTGTCGTTCACCATCTCGAAAGGGACGCGGGCTTCGACCAGGGCGTGGTACATGCCCTTGAGGTGGTCATCGACCCGCGCTTCGGCGGCGTCCTTGCCGTAGAAGTCGCGAGTCTGCTCGGAATAGACGACGGCGACCCGGGCCAGCGGCGCTTGGTTGCGGAGGTAGCGCTCGTTCTTGTGGTGCCAGGAGTACAGGTCCTCGACGGTGGCCAGCCACCGGTGGTCGTAGAGCACACCCGAGAACTTCGTGAACCAGGGCCGGAAGCCGTTGGCGATGCCGTCGAGGGCCCAGAGGCGGATCTCCGGCCCCGACTGCACCGAGTCCTTCCAGCGGTAGGGCTCTTCGACCCCGACGCTGAAGAGGCCGGCCAGCGGCTTGTCGCCCATCACGGCGCGGTACTGCTTGGCCGAGCGGCCGAAATCCCAGGGCACGGTCAGCCCGCGGCGCGCCTGATGGTCCACGGCCAGGAAGGGCGCGTGGGCGGCGCTGTCGAGGCCGGGCGGGCCGTTGGGGATGAAGCGCGCGCCGGGACGGACGCTGCTGATGGCCGCGTCCCACACGTCCCACAGGTCGCGGAGGCGCTGCCGCCGCCAGAGAATGTGGTCGCGCCGCGCCGGATCGTCGGGACTCGGCCCGGGCAGCTCCTTGCCCGCCGCCGCCTTGAAGTTGCGTCGGCAGGTCTCGCAGTAGCACATTCCGGAGCCCGCCCACCGATTGGCGAAGATCCCCTGCACGTCGTAGAGGGTCGCGATCTCGCGCACGATCTCGGTCACGTTCTCGAAGTTGCGCGGGCCCAGCGCGCACGTGACCCACATGTCCGGGTTGGCCCAATGCCGGCGGGGCTGGCCCTTGTCGTCCACGGCGATCCAGTCCGGATGGGCCGCGCGCGCGTCGTCGTAGACGGCATGCGGATCCACGCGGGCGAGGACGAGGAGTCCTCGTTGCCGGCAGGCGCTGGCCAGCTCGCCGAACGGGTCCATGCCCTCCTTCATCCAGGCGCTGGGGCGATGGAATGGAACCTTGGTCGGATAGAACGCGACCACGCCGCCCGCGCTGAGCGTCACCGCATCGCAGTGCGTGCGCACGAAGTAGTCCAGCCAGAACTGCGGGTCGTAGCGGCCGGGGTCGTTCTCCACGAACGCGAGCTGTCCCCACCGCATCGCGCGATCGAAGGGATTGGCACCGGCGGCCACGTCCGCAGACGCCGACCGCGCGGAGAACAGGGCCGCCGCGCCGGCGGCGGTGGCCGCCGCCTCCAGGAACTCCCGCCGGCCCATCTGCCCATCCCCGGCCGTCAAGGTTCGCTCACGGCGCGGACGACGATGGCCTCGCCGCGTAGGCGTCGAGGAACTCGTAGCGCGCCCGGCCGGGCTCGGGAACGGCCTTGCTGACCGCGTCGAGCTGCATCACCTGGCGCGTCTTGCCGAACTCGGGCCACTGCGGGAGGCCGGGACCGTTCGGGTTGCCCGTCTTCACGAAGTTCGCGAAGTAGGCGGCCATCGTCCGCGCCGTGTCCCGATCCGCCGGCTGCCAGTCCGCCTTCTTCGAATCGAGCGTGTTGAAGGCGTATTCGAGGTCGGAGGCGTGCGCGGCGCCGAAGCGGTTCGATCCGTTCGCCTCGGGCAGGGCGCGATCGAAACGGTAGCGGTAGACGGGCGCGGTCCTCGCCTGCACGTCGATCCATTTCCACGTCGAGTAGGCGATGAAGAGGTCGCTGGCGAGGTCGGCGGCGGACTGAAGCGCTCCGGCGTCGCTGGACGCGGGATAGACACCGGCCGCGGCGTCGGCCTGGTCCTGGAACTGCTCCTTGAGCTTGTCGGGGAACGTCGCCACCGTCGGCTTCTTGGCATCCATGGCCACTGCCATGCCCATCTCCGCGGAGGTCCAGCCGGCCAGGAGAGGGATCCTGGACTGCTGGCCCGCGGCGTAGATCGCGGACACCTTCTCGGGCAGGAAATAGCCGTCCACGCCCGGGCTGTAGCCCCATCCCCCCGTCTTCATGACCGCGGCCAACAGCTCTTCGGCCGGCTTCGCGCGGAGCTCGGCCAGCGAGCCGGCGCCGACCGACGTCGCGAACCTGACGCCGTCCTCCTCCTTCTCGGAGACGGTCTTCTCGGACATGTTTCGCGACGGGCTGGCGAAGAAGGCGCCGCTCTGACCGATCGCCTTGTGGACGAGGTGCCGGGTGAGCGGGGAGGCCATGAGCGCGCTCACGGACATCGATCCCGCGGACTCGCCGTTGATGGTCACGTTGGACGGATCGCCCCCGAAACCGGCGACGTTCCGTCGCACCCATTCCAGGGCGGCCGCCTGGTCGAGCATTCCGTAGTTGCCCGATCCGTGGCCGCCGGACTCCCGGGTCAGCTCCGGATGGGCCAGGAAGCCGAACACACCGAGGCGGTAGTTGGGCTCGACCACGACGATGCCCTGCCGCGCGAACCACTCGCCGTCCGTGCGCGGCTCGGAACCGGAGCCGGCCGCGAATCCCCCCCCGTGGAACACGACGAGGACCGGCTGCCTGGCCTTGGGCGACCGGGCCGTGGTCCACACGTTCAGGTAGAGGCAGTCCTCTCCCATCTGCGCGTCGCGCGTGCGCAGCGGTCCCCACATCGGCCCCTGCATGCAGCGCGTGCCCCAGTCGCCCTTGCGCACGCCTGTCCAGGGCCGGA
>DASTLK010000475.1:0-2197 GCA_035715025.1 Vicinamibacteria bacterium | reverse complement strand
CCGCCGCGAGTCAGGCCCGAGGTGTGGTCGAGGAGGTGCCGGATGGTGAGGTCGCCGATCCTCGGCCGCGCCGAGGGGAAGAAGCGCTTCAGGGGATCGTCGAGACCGAGCTTGCCCTGGTCGGCCAGGCGCAGGATCAAGCCCGCGGTGAAATGCTTGCTCACCGATGCGATCGGATAGGAGGTCTCCGCCGTGGCCGGGACCGCCGCCTCCTGGTCCGCGAAGCCGTAGCCCTTCTCGAGCACCGCCTTGCCGTGCTCGACGACCGCGATCGACAAACCCGCCACCGGCCCGCGTTCGAGCGCCTCTGCGGCCAGCGCATCCACGGACGCGATGAATGCCGAGTCGTCCCGTGCGGGGGAAGGAGACGGCGTGGGTGACGGCGTCGCGAGTCGCGCCACCTCCGGGGCCGGCCCACGATCGCAGCTCACCGCCATCACGGCGGCCGCCAATACCCCGATGCCCGCCAAGTCGCGGTGTGTCCGGAACATGACCCTATTGTGCCGAGGTCGGCGCGAGCCTGGTGCCGAGGCGTAACGCATTGCGCGCTCCCCCGTCCAAGGCCTACCTATGTTGAGTCCGTCCGATTGGGCCGAGGTCGACGTGCTCATCCGCGATCTGGGCGCGGCGGTCGCGGCCGCGACCTACGTCCGAGGGAGCATCTCAAAGGCCACGGCCGACCAGGCCATCCGCGAGGCGTCGGAAGCCGTCAACCGGACGATATCGGATCCGGGGAGCCGGCAACTCCTTGGCGCGGCCCGTGATGCGATCCAGACCGCTCAGGACGTCATCATGGCCTTGGACGAGGACGTGGCGCGCTCCCACTGCTTGACCCAGCGTAGCCTCGATCTGCGCGGACGCGCCCTCGATCTCGTGGAGCAGGCCCGCAAGGCCGGACGCGAGCACCGGTAGACAGGGTCCTCACTTCTTTACGTCGTCGCGGTCGCGGCGGTGGGCCCAGAAGATCCGTTCCAGCTGGGCGGCGATCGTCTCGTAGTCGATGGGTTTGACGAGGTGACCGTCGAATCCGGCTTCCCACGTCCGCTTGATGTCCGCGTCGCTCCCGAGCGCGGTGACGGCCAGGACGGCGGTCCGGCTCAGGTTCGGATCGTGGCGCAGGCGGTCGATGAACCCGAAGCCGTCGATGACGGGCATGCGAAGGTCGCACAGGATGAGGTCCGGCTTGATCCACGAGGTGACGCGCAGGGCCTGGCGGCCATCGGCGGCGACGGCCACGGAGGCGCCGAAGGATTCCACGACCTGTCGCAGCATGTCGCGCGAGTCGGGATGGTCCTCGACGACGAGGACGGTCACGCCCCTGAGATCGAGCTCCTGCGGGGAGGTCCGTTCCGCAAGGGCCGCGTTCGCGGCGAGCTCCGCGGGCGTTCGGCCGTGCGGACGTGATCGCGGCTTCGGACCGGCGGCGACGGCCGGAGCGAGGCGCAGGCGCGCCATGGATTCCTCACCTGCCCGAATCCATCCAAACCGCTCGCGGCCCAGGCAACGTCGCGCGTCCGCCTTGATCTGATGACCCGAGGGTACACCAGGACATGGCGCGCGTGCGGTGCCGGCCATCGAATTGGCGAGGTCTGGATGGGCGCTAGCGGAGAGGCATCTGCGCGCGCAACCGGCGCACCTCGTGCAGCAGGCGCTCCGCCCAGTCGAGCGCCCAGTTGGATTCGGCCATGACTCCCAGGTTGCCGAGCTGGTGCTGCGTCCACTCCCACTCGCTCCCGGACCGGGCGATTTCCTGTTCGCTGAGTTGCCGCGGGTCGGCCACGGGGATCGGAATGTCGTCGGCGGCGTTCTTCGGCGTTCGGCGCGCGCGTCGAGTGGGGCGGCAGTCTTCCAGCTCCCGGCCGCACTTCGGGCAATGGAAGGTCCGCCTCTCGTCGGGCCCGTCAGAGATCGTCTCGTAGGCGAGCGTCCCGCGCGCCCCACACTCACATCTCCACGCCCGCGTGTCCTCTGTCATGTGGCCGACATATTACCCGGGCGGCCATCACCGACGCGGTGTTCTGCGCCGCAGGGCCTCCCTTTTTCCGCGGCTCGGTTTGTGTCTAGCGGGGGAAGCGCTTCGTGGAAGCGCGGTCGGTGACGCTTGACGCCGGGCCCTACCGGGCCACCGGCAAACGGTTCGGCGCGCTACAGCATGCAAACCTTTTCCAGCGGATGGACGTCATATATCCGTGACGGT
>DASTLK010000474.1:0-2650 GCA_035715025.1 Vicinamibacteria bacterium | reverse complement strand
ATCCCGGTGATGGCGGAGCTGGATCTACGGGGGTATGACTTGCTGTTCGAGCATTGACAACAACGACAAACGGAGATCGATCGGCCTGGGTTAGCAGACTTGACGCTGTGGCCAGGTCGGTCGGCCCTCTACGAACGCCGTCTAAAACAACAACGGCATCAGCGTGGCTAGATTGCGCCGCCAAACCATCCAGGTATGCGCCCCCGGCGTTTCGACCATGGTGTGCTTCACGCCCTTGGCGTCGAGCCAGGTGTGGAACTTGCGGTTCAGGTCGATGAGCCGATCGTCCGTTCCGCACGCGATCCATAGGAGCCGGAGCCTTGCGTTCGCGCTCGCATCCAGCTGCGCGAAGGTCGCGTCGAAGTCCTCGGGGAGTCCGCCGCTGCTGAAGGCTCCAATCTGCGCGAAACGGTCCAGCGCGTTGAGCCCGACGAATAGCGATTCCGCCCCGCCCATCGAGAGGCCGGCGATCGCACGCGACTCGCGGTCCGCGGTCACGCGATAGGTGGTCTCCACGAAGGGCATGACCTCCGTGAACAGCGCGTCGCGGTAGCGCTCGTAGTTGCGCTGGCGCAGGGCCACGTCGCGGAAGACGCCGAAGCCCCGGGTGACGAACTCCGGCGCGCCATAGCCGAGGGTCATGACCACCAGCATCGGCTTGGCTTTGCCGGCCGCGATCAGGTTGTCGAGGATGACGTGCGCGCGGCCCACCGCCGTCCAGGCGCTGGCGTCGTCGCTGAAGCCGTGGAGGAGGTACAGCACGGGATAGCGCTTCGACTCGTGCGGATCGTACGCGGGCGGTGTGTAGACGTAGAAGTCCCGATCGTCGCCCACCACGCGCGAGCGGTAGAAGTGATGGTGGAGGGTGCCGTGCGGCACGTCGCCCACTTCCCAGGGCAGGGAGGCCGGGCCGGGCACGTGCAGCGCGCTCGACTTGTTGAGCAGGTTCGGGATGATCACGGAGTTGGACGGATCGACGAGGCGGACGCCGTCGGCCACGAACCCATAGCCGTAGATGTCGGGAGGGAGCGGATCCGTCGTCACCGACCAGACCCCCTGCGCGTCCTTCTCCATGGCCAGCTTCGGCGCGCTCTCGCGGTCGACCGCGACCTCTTTCGCGTTGGGGGCGCGGAAGCGGAAGGTCACGCGCTTGTCGGCCAGGACCTCCGGCGAGACCAGCGGAGGCGGGGGCGCGGGGGCGGGCGACGGGGCCGGCTGCGCACGCAGCGCCGGCGCCGTGGCGCCGAGAAGAGTGATCAGGCCCGCGGCGATCATCGCGAGCCGGCCGTCCCGTCGTCCGTGGTCGTTCATGCCTCTCCTTGTTTCAGAGGAGCCCCTGGATTTCCTCGGGGCGCGTGAACTTGATGTCCTCCAGCGCGGCCACGATGGCGCGGGCACAGGCCCGGCAGTGCTCGAGGATGGGATCCCCGTCCGGCGACATGCCGCGGCCGCCGAGCCCCCACAGGCGCTCCTGCGACTGGCTGTGCGGCACGAACGCGCCGCCCTCGACGCGGTGCGGCGGCCGCCGCTCGTGCTTGAAGCCGGACGCCCCCGGGAACGCGTACTCGAGCAGGTGGTCGATGATGTCCACGATCCGCTCGCGGGCCTCGCCCAGCAGCTTGCTGTCCGCGCGCACGGAGACCTCGGTGCCGCGTTCGGTGACCGCGATGGCGATCCCGATCGAGGTCCCCTCGATGCGGAGCAGCTCGCTGGCGATCTCCGCGATGACGTCGCGATGGTCGTCGCGCACGTAGCCCACGGGCGCGATGCGCACGCCGCCCTTGGTCTCCAGGTTCTGGAAGGCGGCCGTGCGGTACTCGAACCATTCCGGCGGCACGCGGTAGTCGCGCAGGTCGTCGAGCACCTCTTCCGTTTCCTGGTCGCGCGTGAGCTCCTCGAACATCCGGAAGTCGAGCGGGGTCGAGCCGTGGAGGAGCGCGCTGGTGTCGGTGTAGATGCCGAGGGCGGCCGCGGCCCGGCCCTTGGGACCGAGCTCGCCCAGCAGGCCGAAGGCGGCGGCCACCACCGCCATGAACGACGAGGTCGATCCCACGGGCAGGCCCACGAACGCGAGCTTCACGCCGCGCACGCCCTGCGCGCGGCAGTTGGCCTCCACCTCCTCGGGGTCGGCGTGATGGTCGGCCACGAAGAAGTACGCCTTCACCGGGTCCACCTGCGCCGTGTTCGACATGCCCAGGGGGGGCGAGGTGTCGACCATGCAGTGCAGGCCGCGCGGGAGGCGATCGCGGTTGGGATCGCGCAGCACGATGCCGCACGTCTCCACCAGGACGCGGTTCTGGGGATGGCCCAGGCTGCCGGTCAGGATCCTCACGTCGGTGGCGCCGAGGTGGCGGAGGATGGCCTCGAGCAGGACCGCGCTGCCCAGCGCGTCCGGGTCGCCCGTCCACTGGGTGAAGATGTTCGCGCCGCGCCCGCGGATGGTCGTCGCCCAACGCCGCAGCCCGCTGTAGGCGGCGTGGGCCTGCCCGAGCAAGGGCAGGTTCGCGACCGCGAAGCGCTTGCCGAGGATGGGCCCGAACTTGGCCGTCACCGCGGAGGCGCTGGGGCGCCGGGGCGAGGCCACCAGCACCGACGGTGCGCGGCTCACGCCTGCCGCCCGCGGCCACCATCGCGGGTCTGTGGCTGCCGC
>DASTLK010000473.1:0-7314 GCA_035715025.1 Vicinamibacteria bacterium | reverse complement strand
GACCGCCCGCGTGGACATCGCCAACGTCCGCCTGCGGTT
Source organism: Vicinamibacteria bacterium (assembly GCA_035715025.1). GTDB lineage: Bacteria > Acidobacteriota > Vicinamibacteria > Fen-336 > Fen-336 > AA29. The sequence goes on along the minus strand of DASTLK010000473.1, from coordinate 7,275 downwards.
CGCGTCCGGGCTGATCGCCAACCTGACCGCCAGCCGGGTCTCGGCGGAGAAGGTGCGCAAGTTCCGGGTGTTCTCGCCACGGACCTACATCTCGGTCGATTTCGCCCGCCGCGAGGCCCAGGTCTATCGGCTGATGGACGGGATCGCCGGCCCCGAGATCAAGGTCGAACAGACGGCTGCCCCCGACGAAGAGCCTCTTCGCCGGCAGCTCGCGGCCTTCGTCGAGTGCGCTAGCTCACGCCAGTCTCCCGTCGTCAGCGGAGCCGACGGGCTTCGCGCCCTGCGCCTGGCCCACGTCATCCTCGCCCGGATCGCCGAGCAGCCGTAGATTCTCCCCTATTTTTTGTCAGGCCAACTCTTAGCAGAATCATGGACTTTGGCCGATTTCACATTCAATTGCGTGCCCATGACCTCTCCGGGCCGTACTGCATGGTAGGTTTAATTGTTCGCTGCTGGGGATAGGGAACCGGGTCGTCGGAAGGAAAGCAGCCCGCGTCTGGGCTTTCTGATCTCCGGATTCGTACATGTGACGTTGATCATGCTTCTCATCGATCGCACCCTGACGTCGCGCCCGGTGGCACGGGAAACCGTGCCCGTGCCGACCCTCCGAGGGCCGGCCGTGTTCCTGCCTCCAGCCGAGGCCTTGCGGAAGCTCCTGGCGACGCGCCAGGTGCTACCCCCATCCGTCCGCCCCACGCCCCTGCCAACGCCGCCTCCGGGCCGGGACCGCATCAGCGTCGGGGGCCCGAGCGCCGACCGGGCCAGGGGACCGATCCTGCTCCGGCGCGAAGACGACCTGACAGCCGCGGCGCGGGGAACGCCTCGCGGCGATGGCTCAGCCCAGGCCCAGCCGACGGCACCCCCCACTCCGGTTCCTTCCCCGCCCAGCCTGGTCGCGGATGGCGGATCCATGGGGAGGCCCCTCCGGCTCCCGCCGGGGATCGGACGACCGGAGGCGCCGGGGACCCCGGGACCGTCCGGAGCGCCCGGCCCCTCCTCCCTTTCCCGCACCCTGCGCGATCTCGACCGCCGCCTGGCCCAGTCGGGGCCGCGGGGCACGGTTACGGGGACCGGGCAGCAGATGGGGCCCCTGTTCTTCGATCCCGAAGGCGCGGACTTCACGGTCTGGATCAACCACTTCAAGAACGAGATCTATCGGAACTGGCTCATGCCGCAAGCCGTGCTCCTCGGCATTCGGGGGCACGTCGATCTGGAGTTCACGGTCGAGCGCGACGGGAGCGTCACGAACGTGCGCCTCCTGAAGTCGGCCGGCAACCCCGCGCTCGACAAGGCCGCCGCGAACGCGATCGTGGCCAGCCGCTTCCTGGCCTTGCCGTCCGACTTCGCGCCGCCGCGGGTCACGATCCAGGTCTCGTTCTTCTACGGAGAGGGGCCACAGGGTTGAGGACTCCCGCGGTGTTCGGAATCGGCGAGGCGGCCCGCCGGGCGCGCGCGGCGCGGGCGCTGCCGAAGCGTCCCTCGGCGGCGGCGGCCCTGTCCGCCGCCATCGCGGCGTCAATGGCGCTGGCCGCGAGTTGCCGGACCGTGCCCACCCCGCGGATCGGCGACGCCGGCCGCCGTCCCGCCGCGGGTTCCGCGGCCACCTCCACCACGGGCGGACCTTTGCCGGTCGAGGCCTTCGTCCCCGGGCCGATCGTCCGGGTCGGGATCATCGTGGACGGGACGCGGGCCGTCGTCTCCGCGGAGTCCGGCCTGATCGTCCGCGTAGCCGGCCCCCTCGCGCGCGAGGTCCCGCTCCCGCGGGCCACCTTCGTGGCCGTCGCGCCCATGGCCGCGGGCAGCCGCTTCCGGGTGCAGGTGGGGAGCCTGTCCGACCAGCGCAGCGCCGAGGATCTGGCCGCGCGCGTCCGCGAGATGGCCAAGACGGAGGCCGTCTCCCGCTGGAGCGAAGAGACACGGACGTGGCAGGTGCGCGTCGGCGACAGCCGTACCCGCGACGAGGCGGTGGCCCTCTCGTCGCGGCTCCAGCAGCTCGGGGTGTCGGGAGGATGGATCGCCGAAGAGCCGCGTGAGCCCACGCCCGGCCGTCTGCGCCTCGTGGAGACGGGCGACGAGCTGAGCGCCGCGAGCGTGGTGCCGTCTCGATCGGAAGATACGCTGTCCGCCGACGGCCTGACCTATCGCGGCGTGATGGAGGTGCGGCCCGGCGAGTCGGGCCTGACCGTCGTCAACGTCGTCAATCTCGAGGACTACCTCAAGGGCGTGGTTCCCAACGAGCTCTCGCCCGACGCCTTCCCGCAGCTCGAGGCGCTGAAGGCGCAGGCCGTGGCCGCGCGCACGTACGTCCTGCGCAACCGTGGCGGGTACGCCGCCCATGGCTACGACATCTGCGCCACCCCGAGCTGTCAGGTCTACCGCGGCAAGTCGACCGAGAAGGCCATGTCGACGCAGGCGGTGGACGATACGCGGGGCATGATCGCCTCCTACCAGGGAGCGCTGATCAACGCGCTCTACACCTCGACCTGCGGCGGCCACACGGAGACCGGCGCCAACATCTTCGAAGGTGAGGACGTGCCGTACCTGGTCGGGGTCTCCTGCGCGCCCGAGCGGGAGGCCTGGGCCACCATCCACACCACGGCCGCGCCCCGCGCCCTGGGCGACCAGCCGGATCTCAACCGCGAGGCGGCGCTCCTGGTCAGCCTCGACGTCCTCCCCGGAAAGATGTACGCCTCGACCGCCCTCAAGCCGGCGCCGACCGAGGAGGAGCTGCGCGATTGGGTCGGCCGTCTGGTGCTTTCCCTGAAGCGCAAGCCCTGCGCCTCGACGGTGGAAGGGTCGCTGACCCGCCGCGGCACGTTCGTGCGCCACCTCGTTTCCGCGATGTGCTGGGACGACCGCGCGCAGCGGCTCCTCAGCCCCGACGACCCCGAGTACCTGCTCAGCGTCGAGGACCGCCGGGAGCTGACCGACCGCCACGACGTCCTCGCCGCCGCCCTCCTCATGCAGGAGGGGATCCTCACGCCGTTCCCCGACAACACGCTGCGGCCCAACGCGCCCATCACCCGCGCGCAGGCCATCGAGATGCTCGGGCGCACGGCGGTGGTCGCGGCTCCGCCCGGTCTCGTGTCCGCCGAGTTCCGCGGGATGGCCGGCGGCGGCCTGACCGTGCGCACCGACAAGGGCGAGGCCTCGCTTCCCATCGACCTCGCGGCACGGCTGTTCCGCTCGCTCGACGGGGCGCGCCTGGGCACGTCGGAGCTGGACCTGGCGGAGGGGGACAAGGTGACGTTCGTGGCCCAGGGCGGGCGCATCACCTTCCTGGAGGCCCAGCAGAGCCTCCTGGGAGCGTCGGCGGACCGCTCGTCGAAGTACTACCGCTGGGAAGTGCGCATGACCCCGGACGAAGTCTCGAAGGCCATCTCGCGCTACGGGACGGTCGGACAGGTGCGGGACGTGGTCCCGAAGCGGTTCGGCGTCTCCGGGCGCGTCATCGAAGCGGCCATCGTGGGCAGCGACGGCGAGCTGGTCCTGGACGGCCTCCGCGTCCGCTGGGGGCTGGGCCTGCGCGAGAACCTGTTCGTGATCGACCGCGAGCGGGACGCCGCGGGCAACGTCACGCGCTTCGTGTTCACGGGCAAGGGATGGGGCCACGGCGTGGGCCTCTGCCAGGTCGGCAGCTTCGGAATGGCCCAGGCCGGATCGACATTCGACCGGATCCTTCAGCACTACTACACCGGCATCCGCCTCCGGAAAGAGTACTGACCCGTTTTCGTTTCTTTGACAGGTCCCGCGACCGTCCCGTAAACTCTGCTGTCTTCACCAACTCCTGATGGCAGCGACTCTTCCGAAGCGCTTCGAGCCGTTCGTCGTTCCGGGCGGCCTGAAGGGCCAGATCTCCGAGCTGCCCGTGCCCGAAGTCCTCCAGCATCTCCGCCTGGCGCAGTCCACCGGCATCCTCACGCTGGTGGCGGGCGGGGCGCGCAAGGCCCTATACCTCAAGGACGGCCGCGTCGTCTTCGCGTCGTCCAACCTGCCCAACGACCGCCTCGGCGAGATCCTGCTCCGCGAGGGCAAGATCACCGTCGAAGAGTACGAGGCCTCGATCAAGGCCATCACCAAGGGCAAGCGCCAGGGCAAGGTGCTGGTCGAGATGGGTGCCCTCAGCCCCAAGGACCTCTGGGAGGGCGTGCAGTTCCAGGTGAAGGAGATCGTCTACACCGTCTTCCAGTGGGACGAGGGCCTCTTCCATTTCGAGGAATCGAGCCTGCCGGAGAAGGAGCGCATCACCGTCGATCTCGACATCCAGGACCTCATCCTGGCCGGCTTGCGGCGCGTCGACGCGAGCGGACGCGTCCAGGCCCACTACCCGGAAGGGGATTCCGTGCTCGAGCGCGCGACCTCCGAAGTGCCGCCGGCGCTCGAGCCCTACGAGGTCCACGTCCTCAAGCTCATCGACGGCGAGCGCAGCATGCTCGACATCTGCCGCGAGAGCGAGATCGGCGACAACGAGACGATGAAGACGCTCTACGGGCTGGTCTCGACGGGCGTGGCGCGGGTCAAGGGCAAGAAGGTGATCACCCTCGACCAGGACTTCGTGCCCGTCGACACCATCTATTCCGTGCTCGACTCCTTCAACCAGATGTACGAGCACATCTTCAAGTACATGGTGCGCGAGGTCGGGCCCATCGCCGAAAACGTGCTCGAGAAGTACCTGGGTACTCTGCGCGACGGGCGCAAGGACGTCTTCGGAGGCGTGAAGCTGCAGAAGGACGGCACCCTGGACGTCACCGTCATCGAGCGCAACCTCAACAAGTTCCCGGAGGAGCAGCGGCGCGGCCTGCTCGTGGACGGCCTCAACGAGCTCCTGTACGCGGAGCTCCTCGCCATCAAGCGCACGCTGGGCGCGGAGCACGAAGCCGCGATCGTCAAAGCCCTCAAGCACTGACATTCCTTGACGCGCCAGCAGCTCCGCGGCGCGGCCATCCTGCTGTTCGTGATCCTCCTGTGGACGGCCTGGCGGTGGTGGCGGCTCCGCCCGTAGTCGCCATCGTCGGGCCCACCGCTTCCGGCAAGAGCGCGCTCGCCCTGGCCGTCGCGCGCGAATGCGGGGGCGAGATCGTCTCCTGCGACAGCCTTCAGGTCTACCGCGGCCTCGACGTCGGCAGCGCCAAGGCCAGCGCCGAGGAGCGCGCGATGGTCCCGCACCATCTGCTGGACGTCGTCGAGCCGGATCAGGACTTCTCCGCCGCCGACTACGCGCGCCGTGCCCGCTTGGCCATCGACGACATCACCGCCCGCGGGTGCCTGCCCGTGGTCGCCGGGGGCACGGGCCTCTACCTGCGCGCCTTGCGGCGCGGGCTGTTCGTGGGCCCGTCACGGGACCCGGACCTGCGGCACCGGCTGGAGGCGATGGCCCGGCGGCACGGGGACGCTCGCCTCCATCGCCTGCTCGCGCACGTGGATCCCGACGCGGCGGTGCGCATCGAGGTGAACGATCGCCTGCGCGTCATCCGCGCTCTCGAGGTGTACCGCGCGAGCGGCCGTACGCTCAGCGCGCACCATCGCGCGGACGCTCCCCTCGCCGATCTCCGCCGCTGGCTCGTCGTCGGACTCGACCCCCCGCGCGATGCGCTGCGCGTGGCGGTGGAGGCACGGACGCGCGCGATGTTCGCGGCCGGGCTGATCGCCGAGGCCCGGGAGTTGCTCGGCCGCTTCGACGCCGAGCTGCGCCCGCTGCGCGCGATCGGCTATCGCCAGGCGGTGGCGGTGGTGCGCGGCGCGCAGACGGTCGAGGATGCCCAGCGTGATATCGTCAAACAAACGATGCGCTACGCGAAGCGCCAGATGACGTGGTTCCGTCATCAGGAGGACGTGCGCTGGTTCCGGGAAGCGGCGGACGCGCGCGTGGCGATCCTGGAGTGGCTCGGCTGATGCCCCGGTTCGGCCGCGCCATCGTGGTCGTGTGCGACGGGCTCGGAGTGGGCGAAGCGCCGGACGCCGCGGCCTTCGGCGACCAGGGCAGCGACACCCTCGGCCATGTGCTGGCCTCGCGAGAGGTGCGGATCCCGCATCTCAAGGGGCTCGGGCTCGGGAACCTGACTCCGACCTACGACGGAGCGCGCCACCCGCGCCCGGAAGGCGCCTGGGGAAAGATGGCGGCGAAGAGCGCGGGCAAGGACACCGCCACCGGGCACTGGGAGATGGCTGGCCTCGTGACGCGCACGGCGTTCAAGGTCTACTCCGAAGGGTTCCCGCTCGAGGCCGTGCGCATGTTCGAGGAGCGCATCGGCCGCAAGGTGCTGGGCAACAAGTCGGCCTCCGGGACGGAGATCCTCAAGGAGCTGGGGGAGGAGCACGTGCGCACGGGCTCGCCGATCCTCTACACGTCCGGGGACAGCGTGTTCCAGGTCGCCGCCCACGAAGAGGTCATCCCGCCCGACGAGCTCTACCGGATCTGCCGCATCGGTTACGAGATCGCCTGCCTGCAGTACGGGGTCTGCCGGGTGATCGCGCGGCCCTTCGTGGGCACGACGCGCGAGAACTTCAAGCGAACGCCGAACCGCCGCGATTTTCCGGTGCCGCCGGCCGGGGAGACGCTGCTGGACCGCCTGGCCGGCGCCGGCTGGCCGGTCTTCGGCGTCGGGAAGATCGAGGACATCTTCACCGGGCGGGGGATCTCGGGGGCCGTGCACACGACGTCCGACTCCGACGGCATCGACCAGACGGTGAAGGCGATGGAGGAGACGGAGCGCGGGCTCATCTTCACGAACCTCGTCGATTTCGACACGCTTTACGGCCACCGCAACGACGTGCCGGGCTACGCCGCCAACCTGGAGCTGCTCGACGCGCGGATTCCCGACGTGCTCGAGCGCATGCGCGAGGACGACGTCTTCATCCTGACCGCCGACCACGGATGCGATCCGGCCGACGTCTCGACCGACCACACCCGGGAGAACGTCCCGCTGCTCGTCCGCGGGCCGCGCGTGCGGCCGGGCCGCGAGCTGGGAGTGCGTGCCACCTTCGCGGACCTCGGCGCTACCCTGGCCCAGAACTTCGAGCTGCCTCCTCTCGCCGCCGGAACCTCCTTCCTGGAGGAGCTGTGAGGCGGACGCGACACGCCTCGCGCCTCCCCCAAACCCTTGACAATCCAGGGCAAAGCCGTAGAATTGACGGTTTGAGCACTACGCAGAGCATGCTCGTCTTAGCTATCAGGGATCTTTCTGCCGAGGGGAAGCCGATCGATGTCCCCCTGGATCCGGGAGCGGTCCACCTGGAGGGCGAAGAGGAGTTCACCCTGGAGGGCGGCCGCCTCGT
>DASTLK010000472.1:0-1828 GCA_035715025.1 Vicinamibacteria bacterium | reverse complement strand
CCAGATCCGAACGCGGTCCTTGGGGTCGAGGTACAGCGCCTCCCCGGGTTTGACGTCGAACGCCGCGTACCACGGGTCGAGGTTGCGCACGGTATCCGCACGGTACTCGTCCGGCGCGTGGCCATCCTGGAGGACCTGCTGGCGCAGCGCCGGCTCCCGCATCTTGAGCCGCCAGCTCTGGGCGAAGCTCAAGAAGAACTGCTGATCGCCGGTGAGGCCGGCCACCACCGGCGCGGGCTGGCCGCCGAGGGACATCTGGTAGGCGTCGTAGGCCGCGGCCAGGCCGGCCACGTCCGCGATGTTCTCACCCAGGGTCAGCTTGCCGTTGACCGCGAGATCGGGGAACGGGCGGTAGGAGTCGTACTGCTTCACGAGCTGCGCGGAGGAGGCATCGAAGTGGGCCTTGTCCTCGTCCGTCCACCAGTTCCGGAAGCGGCCGGCGGCGTCGAACAACGCGCCCGAGTCGTCGAAGCTGTGGCTGACCTCGTGGCCGATGACGGCGCCGATCGCGCCGTAATCCATGGCCAGCGGCCGCGCGGGATCGAAGTACGGCGGCTGCAGCATGGCGGCGGGGAAGTTCATGGCGTTCATGACGGGCAGGTTCACGGCGTTGACGGTCTGAGGGGTCATGACCCATTCCGTGCGGTCGACTTGCCGGCCGAGCTTGCGGAGGTTGCGCTGGAGCTCGAACCGCTCCGCGCGCTGGTCGTTGCCGAAGGCATCTCCGCGCACGACTTCGAGGCCCGAGTAGTCCTGCCACTTGTCCGGATAGCCGACGCCGATCTTCAGCGCGGCCAGCTTCTCCTTGGCCCGGGCCTTGGTGGCCGGGGTCATCCACTCGAGGGCGTCGATGCGGCGGCCGAACGCGGCCATGATGTTGCGCACCATCGCCTCCACGCGCGCCTTGGAAGAGGGCGGGAAGTACTTCTGGACGTAGAGCTCGCCGACGGCGTCGCCCAGGGCCCCGCTCGTCGCGTCCACCGCGCGCTTCCAGCGGTCGCGCCGCTGCGGGATCCCGGCGAGCACGGTGCCGTGGAACGCGAAGCGCTCCTCGCCGAAGGCGCGCGGCAGCACGTCCGCCGAGTGCTCGAGGGCGTGGAAGGTCAGGTAATCCTTCCAGGTGTCGAGGGGCTGGCTGGCCACGAGCGCCGAGAGGCCGGTCACCGCGCTCGGCTGCCAGATCGCGAACTGCGCCTGGTCGCCCAGCCCGGCGGCGGCGAGGTACTCGCGCCAGTCGAGGCCGGGGGCGGCGCGGTCCAGCTCCGCCCGCGTCCAGTGGTTGTTGTTCTTCGTGACGTCGGACGAGTCCTCGCGGCTCCAATGCGCCTGCGCGATCTGCCGCTCCAGGTCGACGATACGCGCGGCCTTTGCCTGCGCATCGGGCACGTGCGCGAGAAGGAGCACCTTCGCGACGTGCGCCTGGTGGCGCGCGCGGATCTCGGCCATGCGCGGAGACGGGTCGACGTAGTAGGCGCGGTCGGGCATGTCGAGCCCGCCCTGCATGAGGAACGGCACGTACCGCGTGGGGTCGTCGAGGTCCTGCGCGATCCAGAGACCGAAGAGGTTGTCGGTGTAGAAGTTCGTGTTGTTGAGCGCGTCGACGTCCGCGCGCAGGGTCCCGCCCAGCACCCGCGCCAGCGCCTGGCGATCCTTGATCGCGTGGATGCGGTCGAGCGTGGGCTGGAGCGGAGCGAGCCCTTTCGCCTCGATCGCCGCCTGGTCCATGTAGCTCGCGTAATAGTCGCCGACCTTCTGGGCGACGGAACCGGCGGGGGCGTGGGCCTTATCCGCCCGCTGGATCAGCTCCGCCGTGCGCTGGTTCAGCGGG
>DASTLK010000471.1:0-9753 GCA_035715025.1 Vicinamibacteria bacterium | reverse complement strand
GCCCGGACGTAGGCGGTCACGCCCGCGAGCAGACACCAGGCGGTCACGTCGTCCACGGCCGCACAAGCGATCGCAACCACCCCGATGCGCGTCCGGGCCAGCCCGCGTTCCTCCAGGATCCGCGCGAGCACGGGGAACGCGGTCACGCTCAGGGCGACGCCCATGAACAGGGCGAAAGAGAGGGGCGAGACCTCGGGAGCGAATCGCGGCTGGATCACGCCCCCCACCACGATGCCGAGGCCCAGCGGCACGACGATGCTGACGGGGCTCGCGACGAGCGCGGTGCGGCCGGAGGCGCGCAGCATGCCCAGGTCGAGGTGCAGGCCGACCAGGAACATGAAGAAGAGCAGGCCGAGATGACTGACCGCGAGCAGCACGGGAAACGTCGCGGGAGGAAAGAGCCAGGCGGAAAGGCCGGGGGCAAGGCGTCCCAGCAGCGAAGGGCCGAGAAGGAGGCCGGCCGCGATCTCGCCGACGACGCGAGGCTGACGGAGGCGCGCGGCGAGCGCGCCCACCAGGCGCGTGGCGGCGACGATGACGAGAAGCTGGGCCAGGAACCGTTCGGGGTCGAACACGAGCGGGCAAGCCTATACCGAGGTGCGTTGTACACTCGCGTCGGAGCCGACACGATGCGACGAGCCGCGCTGATCCTCGTCTTGACCGCCAGCGCCGCCGGACGAGTGCGGGCCGGCGATCGCCAGGCGGTGTCGTTCCAGGAAGTGCTCGCCCTCGAGGCCCCACCCGCCGATGCGCGCATCGCGTACGGCCCCGCGCCTCAGCAGTTCGGCGAGCTGTGGGTTCCGCGTGGACCTGGGCCCCATCCCGTCGCGGTCGTGATCCACGGCGGCTGCTGGTCCGCGGAATACGGCGAGGGGCACATCCGCCCCGTCTGTGCGGCGCTCGCGCGAGCGGGAGTGGCGGCCTGGTGCCTCGAGTACCGTCGTGTCGGCGACGAGGGCGGCGGCTGGCCGGGCACGTTCGAGGACGTCGGGCGCGGCGCGGACCATCTGCGGGAGATCGCACCCTCACGTGGGCTCGACCTCACGCGAGTGGTGGCCGTGGGCCACTCCGCGGGCGGGCATCTCGCGCTGTGGCTCGCGGCCCGCGCGCGGTTGCCCGAGGCGGATCCGCTCCGCGGAAAGGCGCCGCTGCCGCTGCGCGGTGTGGTGGGCCTCGCACCCATCCCGGACCTCGCCCGAGCCGCCGCCGACCGCGTCTGCGGCGACGCCGTTCCGTCCTTGCTGGGCGGGTTGCCGGAGGCGCAGTCCGCGCGCTACTCCGTCGCGTCGCCGATCGGACTTCTCCCTCTGGGCGTCCCCCAGCAGATCGTGCACGGCCGTGAGGACCGGATCGTCCCTCTCGGCCTGTCCGAGCGCTATGTCGCGGCCGCACGCGAGAAGGGTGACGCGGCGCGCCTGGTCGTGGTCGAGGGTGCCGGTCACTTCGACGTCATCGCGCCCACGTCCAAGGCCTGGCTGCGCGTGGAAGAGGCGGTGCGGACGCTCTTGAAGTGACGGGTGAGGAGGTGATCTCGTGATAATCGGCGCGCATTCGATCGTCTACAGCATGACCCCCGAGGCCGACCGGGCCTTCCTCCGCGACGTCCTCAAGCTGCCCAGCGCCGACGCGGGGGGAGGATGGCTGATCTTCGGCCTGCCTCCGGCGGAGGTGGCCGTGCATCCCTCGGACCGGAACGACGTCCACGAGTTCTACCTGATGTGCGACGACGTGGAGGCCTTCATCGCGAGCATGCAGAAGGCGAACGTGACCTGCGGGCCCGTGCAGGATTTGAGGTGGGGGCTGCTGACGCAGGTGAGGCTACCGGGGGGCGGACACCTGGGCGTCTATCAGCCGCGGCATGGCCGGCCGAAGGCGATGACAGTGAAGACCCCGCGGCGAAAAGCGACGAAGCGTCCGCCTCGCGCGACGCGGAGACCGGCGGCCCATAAGAAGGCGGCGAAAAAGCGCTAGGCGCAAGCGCCGCCCTCAGCGCTGGAAGGCGTAGGAGAGCTTCAGGAAGAGTTGGCGGTCCTCGCGCTCGAACGTCTCCTGCTCCGACAGGGCACGGTTGTCTCCGTAACCCAGGAACAGCACGGTCTGCCAGTTGAGCTTGTAGGCGAAGAGGGCGGAGCCGCTGAAGGAGGCGTCGCGGCGCGCGGTCTCCTCGATGAACAACGCGGGATCGCGGCGGGTGTCGACGTATTGTCCGATCAGGCGGAGGAAGACGCGCGACGTGAAGGTGTAGGTGGCCCGCACGCGCTCGACCTGCGCGGTGAACAGACGTCCCCCCGGCCGATCGTGGGGCTCCACGTCGAGCCAGCGGCGGCTGGTGTTGAGGCGCAGCTCGATGTGATCGCTCGGCCGCAGCGTTCCGGAGAGACGCACGTCCGCGCCCGTTCCCGTGCGCGCGTTCGCGAAGTCCGCCTCCTGCCCCACGAATCCTTCCAGGGCCACGTCGTTGAGCCAGCGCGTCGGGCTCGCCCTGATGTTGTAGTAGAGGCGCTGCCTCGGGACCGTCCCTGCGCCCGCGCGCACGCGCGAGAAGCCGTAGCGGAAGCGCATGAACGAGTTGAACCGGCCGTCCATGCCCGCGCCGAACGAGTACTCGCGGTTGATGAGCGCGTCCGCGCGGTCCTTCTGCGCTTCCGCGATCGCGAAGGTACGGATGCGGCGCAGGAACCCCTGCGGGCGGAAGGTGAGGCCGGTCTCCGCGTAACCGGAACGGTAGCCGACCTGGGGCACGAACCCGTTGTAGGCGCGGAACTGGTCCGAGAAATCCTTGACGTCGCCGAACCAGTCGTGACGGCGCGTCTGGTGGCTGTACCAGAGGTCGAGCCCATGGCCGGCCAGCTTCTGGCCCGTCCATTCGTCGGCCAGGTCGGGCCGGTCGGGCGTCTGGGTGCGGCTGAAGAGGAGCTGGCCGGTCACGAGGTCGCGGTCGTTGGGCCGCCACTGGAAATCGGGGCCGAGCACGCGGTTGTATCCACCCCCGCGCACCTCGCGGTCGGTGGCGAGCAGGCTCACGACCGAGCGGCCGATGTCCCGTCGCACACGTCCCACGGCGACGTAGGAGCGGAAGTCCTGGTTCGCGAGGTCGGACTGGTTCGGGCCGGGAAGAACCACGCTGCCGCCGCCGCCGTCCTCCACCACCAGCCCCGTGTACGCGGCATGTCCCCACTTGCCCGTCCCGCGCACGCCCCAGCGCGGCGACGTGATGGTGCGCGTGTAGACGGCCTGGATCGGCGAGAGGAGGAGCTCGCTGCCCTCGAGGAAGAACGGTCGCTTCTCGGGGAAGAAGAGCGCGAAGCGCTCGTTGGCCCCGATCTGGGCGACGTCGGATTCGATCTGCGAGAAGTCGGGGTTGATCGTCGCGTCCACGGCCGCGCTGGCGTTGGGGATCCACTTGAGGTCGCCGCCGACGTGCCCGCGGACGCGTCCGCTGACCAGCGGCGTGCCCAGCCCGTCGCGCGGGGTGGCCATCTCGCTGGTGTTCACGTAGGGCGCGACGACGACGTGGCCGCCGGTGGGCAACGACGCGAGGCCGCTCATGGTGTTGAAGCGGCAGACGAAGCAGTTCCCGCCGCGCGGGAGGCGGGTGCTCATCATCTGCGTGCGGTATTGGCGCGGGTAATTGCGATAGAGCATGACGCCCCAGGTCATGGGGTCGGCCTTGGGGTAGCGCAGGGATGAGAACGGGATCCGCATCTCCAGCGTCCAGCCGGTCGCGGTGACGCGCGCCGCCGCCTGCCAGAAGAAGTCGGGGGAGACGTCCTCGTTGCCGTTGACGTCGTCGATCACGCCGTCGAATTGCACGCCGCGCGGGTTCACCAGGAACTCCACGCCCGTCTTGCCGTCGTGGCGCGTGTCGAGGATGACCCCCGCGTAGTCCGTGTCACCGCCGAAGTTGTCGCGGTCGGTGAGGGGCGCGCGCATCTGGCGTGGATCGGGATCCTGGAACTCGAAAGCGGCGTAGAAGTACCGCTCGTCGTAGGCGACGTAGCCGACGTTCTTCACCGGAGGGGGAATGTTGTCGCCGGGGTTGGTCTCGAACCACGTCTCGACCGGCGGGACGCCCTTCCAGCCCGGGTCATCCAGTTTCGCGTCGATGGTGATCGCTCCCTGCGCACGGACGATCTGGATCTCCGGAGGGGGCGGAGGTGACGGCGAGGGCTCGGCGGCATGGGTCGCGACGGCCAGAGCCAGCGACGCCGCGGCGTTCAAGGCGATGAACACGGCACGCGCATGCGACCGAAGCATTACGGTATTTAACGCTCGCCACGCGGCGAGCGTTGCCTCAAAAGATGTGAAAGCGCGTGGCCTCGGTCATGGCCTCAGTCGGAGGTGCGCTCTCCCCGGGCGCGCGCGGCCTCGGGATCGGCGGCGCGGGCGGCGGAGAAGGCTTCCAGCACCGATCGCACGCGCGGGTGGCTCACGCTGATCGCGTCGAGCGAAGCGCGGTCCAGCTCCAGGATCTCGCAGGCGGCGGCGGCGGTGATGGTCGCGCTGCGCGGACGGCCGGAGAGGGTGGAGATCTCCCCGAAGAAGGAGCCCTCCCCCAGCGCGCCCACGGGCACGCTGCGGTGCTCCGGCCCGCGCACGAACACCCTCACCCGGCCCGTCGTGAGGATGAACACGCTCTGGCCCGGCTCGCCTTCCGTGATGATCACGTCGCCCGGCTCGAAGGTGAGGAGCTTGAGGCCGTGGATGAAGGCCAGCAGCTCCTCCTCGCTGAAGTCCTCGAAGAGGGGATTGGCCAGCAGTCCCGGCCGGTAGGCTCTGAGGGCGCCCTCAGCGGGAGAGGCGGGCGTCTCCGCCGCCTGCAGTCGGCTCACGCTGTCGCGGACGAGGTCCACGAGCCAGCAGTGGAAGCGGTCGTCCGTCACCGCGCGCGGCCAAGCGGTGGGCGCGGCCGGGGCGGGGACCGGTCGCGGCGTCTCGGGCTCAGGGGCAGCTTCGGCGCGGAGGAGGGGCGCGAGATTCACCACCTCCACGTTGCGGCGCTGGACCTGCTCGACCTTCTTGAGTATGGCGACGGCCTTGTCGGCGAAGCCTTCGCGCGCCAGCTCGTCGGCCAGGCCGATCAGGATCGCGATGGCGTCCTGGTCCTTGCCCGCCTTGAGCAGCACGTCGGCCAGGCGCAGGCGCATGCGCGGATCCCAGCGGCTCTCACCGAAATGGGCCTCGAGGACCTCGATGGCCTTGCGGCGCGTGCCGGAGTCGGGCAGGGGGACCGCGCGCACGGCCGCGACCTCCGGGCTGCTCGCGCGCTCGATGTACGAGGTCTCCAGCACGTCGCGCACGCGCGCGTGCGTGCGCGCGATCGAGTCGAGGGTTGGACGATCCAGCTCCAGGAGCTCGCAGGCGCTGGCGGCGACGACGGTGGCGCTGCGCGGACGGCCGGAGAGGCTCGAGATCTCGCCGAAGAAGTCGCCTTCCACCAGCGTGGCCACCTCGAAGTTACGGCGGTCGGGATTGCTGACGAAGACCTTCACGTGGCCCGTGGTGAGGGTGAAGAGGCTCTGCCCCGGCTCGCCCTCGGTGACCAGGATGTCGCCCGGCTCGTAGGTGTGGAGGCGGAGGCCCCGCACGATCGCGAGCAGCTCCTCGTCGGAGAGGTCCTTGAACAGGCGGGAGGCCACCATGCGTCGCGCGAGGTCGAGTACGCGCGCGCGGTCCCTTTCCACCGGGGGCTCGGGCGGTTCGGGGGGCGGTGGACGGTGAAGGACGTCCTCGACGATGTCGAGGAGCTGGTGGTGGAAGGCGTCGTCCGACATCGCTTCTTCGGCCGTGGCCCCGACGGCCGCGGCCGGCGGCGTCTCGGAAGGGCCTTCGGCACTCTCCGGCGCCACCGTGGGCGTGACCGTGGGCGTGTCGGGCGCGGAGACGGCGACGGCTTCGACCGGCGCGACGGCAGCGGCGAGCGGAGCCTCGGGCCCGGCGGACGGGGCCTCGGCGGCGCGCACGGCCGGAGTTTCATTGCTCTCCTCGGCGCCCGGGAGGGACGCGAGGAAGCGCCACAACGCGCGCCGGATCCTCTTGCCCACGCCGGGCTGTCCGCTCACGGGTCCGAGGCCGGCATCGGCGGCCTCGGTCTCGTCCTCCACGGCGGATGCCTCGAGCGGAGGAGAGGCCGGCGTGGGTGCGGAGTCCGGAAGGAGGGCGGCGAGGAGGTCCGGTGCCGCGTCGATCGCCTCGACGGTCGCCACCATGGGCGCGCCCTCGTCCTCGATCGGCTCTACCGTCGCCTCTAATTCGACGTCGCGCGCCTCCTCCGGCTCGAGCTCGAGCGGCGCGCTCTCCGGAAGCTCGACGGCATCGTCCTCGCTTTCGAGCGCCAGACCCTTGTCGGCCACGGGCTCCAGCTCCTCTGCGGGCAGGACGAGGTCTGGGGTATCGCCGAACTCCTCGATGCCGAACACGGGCAGCGCCGCTCGCGGCCGGGACGGCAGATCGGCGACGCGCCTCTGCTGATGGACCAGCTTCTCGAGCCGTTCCGCGATGTCCGCGCGGCCCGGCTGCACGCGGTCGACCCGCTTGAGGATGGCGACCGCCTTGGCCACGAACCCGTCGTGCGCGAACTCGTCGGCCAGCCCGAGCAGGACCGGTACCGCCTCCTCGATCCGGCCGGCCTGCATCAACAGGTCGGCGAGCTGGAGTCGCACCGCCACCGGGGGGGCGAGGCGCCCCTGGAGCTGCCGCCGCAACGTCTCGATGGCCTTGCCGCGCTTCCTTTGTGCGATCAGCTCGCCGATGTCGGCGTCGAGGGGCGTGTTGAGCCAGTCCAGGGGCATCGGAATTTCGGGCCAGGCGCCACGCATCGGATACCGATGCACGCATCCCCGAGGAAGGCGGTGGAGCGCTGGGCGAAAAGGCTACGTCCCGCAGAGGAGCGGGTCAAAGCCATACTTGACTTAAAAGTACAGATTCGATAACTTGGAAGAGAATCTGCAGGGTCTTCCAAGGAGCCTCCGTGAAGCAGGACGTCACCACCTCCGAAATCATCGAACGCGAGTACCGCGCGGGCTTCGTCACCGATATCGAGGCGGAAAACATCCCCGCCGGCCTCAGCGAGGACGTCGTCCGCCTGATCTCGACGAAGAAGAACGAGCCCCAGTGGCTCCTGGACTGGCGGCTCAAGGCCTATCGCCATTGGCTCACCATGACGGAGCCGCGCTGGCAGAACGTCCATTACGCGCCCATCGATTACCAGTCCATCGTCTACTACTCCGCACCCAAGCAGGCGAAGAAGGGTCCGAAAAGCCTGGCCGAGGTCGACCCCAAGCTGCTCGAGACGTACGAGAAGCTGGGCGTGCCGCTGCACGAGCGGGCGCGCCTGGCCGGGGTGGCCGTGGACGCGGTGTTCGACAGCGTCTCCGTCGCCACCACCTTCCGCGCGAAGCTGGAGGAGGTCGGAGTCATCTTCTGCTCGTTCTCGGAGGCGGTCCAGAACCATCCCGAGCTCGTGAAGAAGTGGCTGGGCTCGGTCGTCCCCTACACGGACAACTTCTTCGCGACCTTGAACTCGGCCGTCTTCTCCGACGGCAGCTTCTGCTACATCCCGAAGGGCGTGCGCTGCCCGATGGAGCTGTCCACCTACTTCCGCATCAACTCCGCCAACACGGGGCAGTTCGAGCGGACGCTGATCGTGGCCGAAGAGGGCTCGTACGTGAGCTACCTCGAGGGCTGCACCGCGCCCATCCGCGACGAGAACCAGCTCCACGCCGCCGTGGTCGAGCTGGTCGCCCTCGACCGCGCCCAGATCAAGTACTCGACGGTGCAGAACTGGTACCCCGGCGACAAGAACGGCAAGGGCGGCATCTACAACTTCGTGACCAAGCGCGGCAAGTGCCAGGGCAAGAGCTCGAAGATCTCCTGGACCCAGGTGGAGACGGGCTCCGCCATCACCTGGAAGTACCCGAGCTGCATCCTGCAGGGCGACGACTCCATCGGCGAGTTCTATTCGGTGGCCGTCACCAACAACTATCAGCAGGCGGACACGGGCACCAAGATGATCCACATCGGGAAGAACACGCGCTCCACGATCGTCTCCAAGGGCATCTCCGCCGGCCACGGCCAGAACACGTACCGCGGCCTCGTGAAGATCGGCAAGAACGCGGAGAACGGCCGCAACTACTCGCAGTGCGACTCCCTGCTCGTCGGGGACAAGTGCGGCGCGCACACTTTTCCGTACATCGAGGTCCTCAACTCGACGGCCCAGATGGAGCACGAGGCCTCGACCTCCAAGATCGGCGAGGACCAGATCTTCTATTTCCAGCAGCGGGGCATCTCCGCCGAGGACGCCGTGAGCATGATCGTGAACGGCTTCTGCAAGGAAGTGTTCAAGGAGCTGCCCATGGAGTTCGCGGTGGAGGCGCAGAAGCTGCTCGGCGTCAGCCTCGAGGGCTCGGTCGGGTAAACAGGGATGGGACAGAAAGACACCATGCTCGAAGTGAAGGACCTCCACGCCTCCGTGGGGGGCAACAAGATCCTCCGGGGCGTGAACCTCAGCGTTCCCACGGGAGAAGTCCACGCCATCATGGGACCCAACGGCTCGGGCAAGAGCACGCTCGCCCACGTGCTGGCCGGCAGGCCGGGCTACGAAGTGACGAAGGGCGAGGTCCGCTACAAGGGCAAGGACCTCCTGGCCATGAGCCCGGAGCAGCGCGCGCGCGAGGGCGTCTTCCTGGCCTTCCAGTACCCGGTCGAGATCTCCGGGGTCAGCAACGTCTACTTCCTGAAGGCGGCCGCCAACGCGATCCGCAAGCATCGCGGCCAGCCGGAGCTGGATGCCATCGACTTCCTCGCCCTCGTGAAGGAGAAGGCCAAGGTCGTGGACATCGACGAGTCGCTGATCAAGCGGCCCGTCAACGAGGGCTTCTCCGGGGGCGAGAAGAAGCGGAACGAGATCTTCCAGATGGCGGTGCTCGATCCCGCCCTGGCCATCCTGGACGAGACGGACTCCGGCCTGGACATCGACGCGCTGCGCATCGTCGCCGCCGGCGTGAACCAGCTCCGCACGCCGGAGCGGGCGATGGTCCTGGTCACGCACTACCAGCGGCTCCTCGACTACATCGTCCCCGACGTGGTGCACGTCCTCCTGGATGGCCGCATCGTGAAGTCGGGGGGCAAGGACCTCGCCCTCGAGCTCGAGAAGAAAGGCTACGAGTGGCTGGAGGCCCCGGCGGGATCGCGATGACCACGACCGCCCCGGCGCCCACGTTCCCGGCCGAGGTCGTGCGCTGGCGCGAGGAGTTCGAGTCCTTCCGCGCGGGTCTTCCTGGTGAAGAACCGGAGTGGCTCCGCGCCCTGCGCACGACGGGGATGGGAGCGTTCGAGGAGCTCGGCTTCCCGACCACCCGCCAGGAGGACTGGCGGCACACCAGCGTGGCCGCCATCGCGCGGACCGAGTTCCATCGCCCGGCCGCCCGCGCCAGCGTCGCCGATCTCGCCGTGCTCGACACGATCGACTTCGGCCACGCCTTCGCGCGCCGCCAGCTCGTGTTCGTCAACGGCCGCTACGCGCCGGACCTCTCCTCCGCGGAGACGGCGGACGGCGTGCACATCCGCAGCCTGCGCGAGGTGTTGGACCGCGAGCCCCAGCTCGTGCAGCCGTACCTCGACCGGCAGGCCAGCGGGCCCGGCCGCCCGTTCGCGGCCCTCAACTCCGCCTTCCTCGACGACGGCGCCTTCGTTTCCATCCCGGAAGGCGTGGTGCTCGCGGAGCCCATCCACGTCGTGTTCCTCTCCGCGCCG
>DASTLK010000470.1:0-6817 GCA_035715025.1 Vicinamibacteria bacterium | reverse complement strand
CCGCTACGAAACCCCCGGTACCGCTTGCCCGGCATATGCTCCACGGGACTGTCCTTATGCTCCGATTCCCAGTCCATGTCAAGAACATCCACCCCGCCCCGGACGCGAAGCGAAGGCACTGCGAGCCCCGCGCGCGAGCCGGGCCCATCGAGGGTGACAACGCCGGCGGGCGAGGCCGCATTCCCCGCGTGGTGTTAGAATTTCCTCCCGCATGAACCCCCGCCTCGAACAGCTGATTCACCTCCAGCGCATGGAGAGCGACCTGAGGCGGACGCAATCCGGGCTGGCCGAGATCCCCAAGCGGAAGGCGGAGTTGGAGGCGGAGCTGGCCGCGGACCGGGCCCACCTCGACGCCGCGCGCCACTCTCTCGACGACTCGCTCAAGGCGCGCAAGCGGCACGAGGGATCCCTCCAGGACCTCGAGGGCAAGCGCTCGAAGTACAAGGGCCAGCTCATGGAGGTCAAGACCAACAAGGAGTACACGGCCATGCTCCACGAGATCGAGGCCGTGGAGCGGGAGATCCGCGCCATCGAGGACCAGGTCCTGGCCGAGATGGAGAAGGCGGAGTCGCTGACCGGCGAAGTCAAGCGGGAGGAGGTCGGCTTCAAGGCCCGCGAGGAGCGCCACCGCACGGACGTGCGCGGCCTCGACGAGCGCGCGCGGGTCCTGGGGGGCGACGCCGCGCGGCTGGGCGCGGAGCGGGACGAGGTGGCCAAGGGCCTCGACGACGACACGCTGGAGATGTTCCAGCGCATCGCCAAGCTCCGCGGATCGGCCATGGCCGAAGCGCGCGACGGCATGTGCCAGGTCTGCCACGTCAAGCTGCGCCTGCAGATGTACGCGGACCTCAAGCGCAACGAAGAGATCGTGCAGTGCCCGGCCTGCAACCGCATCCTCTATTACGAGCCGCCCGTCCCCGTCACCGTACCCGAGCCCTGAGCGACCCGCTCCACATCCACATCGACGGGGCCAGCCGGGGCAACCCCGGGGAGGCGGGCTTCGGCGTGTACGTCACCACGCCCGAGGGAGTCCCCGTGGCCGAGTTGTACGGCTATCTGGGCCGGGCCAGCAACAACGTCGCCGAGTACCAGGCCCTGATCCATGCCCTGAAGTACGCGCTGGATCGAGGGGCGACCCACGTGAAGGTGTTCTCCGATTCGGAGCTGGTGGTGCGCCAGATCGGCGGGCAGTACCGCGTCAAGCATCCGGACATGGTCCCGCTGCACGGCAAGGCGAAGGGACTCCTCTCACGCTTCGACAAAGCCAGCGTGTCCCACGTCCGCCGCGAGCAGAACAAGGACGCGGACCGCCTGGCCAATCAAGCGCTGGACGAGAAAGCCTCGAAGCTCGAGTAGGGCTCCGGTCCTTGACCGGCTGCCCGCAGCGGAGGCGGTATCGCCCTAGCGGGGACGCGCGCGCGCGCTCCGGTGTCAGGCAAGCCGCGAGTGAATGCACTGACACAGGCCCCGCCACGGGCGATACCGACGCCTCCGCTGCGGGCAGATGGTCGCGACCTCAGTCGTCACTGACCGGCGGCTACTTCGCGAACCCCACGAAGTTGACCATGCGCCCGGCGCCTTTGCCCTCGCGACGGTAGGAGTGGTACAGGTCGGCGCGGCACATCGTGCAATCGGCCACGTGGTGGATGTGGTCGGGTGTGAGTCCTGCCTGCTCGAGCTGCCGGACGTTGGCGGCGCGCACGTCGAGGTGGGGCTTGCCGCGCGGCCAGGCCCGGAAGAACTCTCCGCCGTCGGAACCGAACTCCCCGCGCAGCTCCTCTCCGACCTCGTAGCAGCAAGGACCGATGGAGGGGCCGAGCGCGGCGATGAGGTCCGCGGGGTGGCTGCCGCGCGCGACCAGCGCGGCGACCGCCTCGCGCGCCACCCCCGCCACCGTCCCGCGCCAGCCGGCGTGGGCGGCGGCCGCGCGGCGGCGCACGGGATCGACGAGGAGGATCGGCTGGCAATCCGCGGTCTCGATGCCGAGGATCAGCCCGGCTTCGTCCGCCACCGCCGCGTCCGCTTCCGGCCGGCCGTCCCAAGGGGCGGCCTGGACGCGGCATCCGTGCACCTGCTTGAGAAGCTGAAGGCGGCCGGCGCCGGCCAGGGCCTGCGCCATGCGGCGACGCGTCTCGTCGCGGTCCTCCCAACCCGGCGGTCCCAGGCGCTGCTCGAACCCATGGACGAGGCCGGGCACGGCCTCGAGGGCGGGCACGGTGGCGGTACGGAGCGTGCGGCTCACGTCTCCCATCGTACCGTCAGGCGCTCCGGCGGCGCGGCCCGACCAATTCCGCAATCCACGCGCCGATCAGGGCCAGGGCCACGCCCGCCAGCACCAGGAGACAAGCGTGCATGGGCAGGACGTAGCGCAGCTCGAAATGCACGATCGACTGGAAGGCGACCTGGTAGAGCGGCACCACGAGCGTGAAGAGCGCGCGCCGCGGCGCCACCGCGAGGAGTGCGGCCAATCCCACCAGGACGAGGGGCAGGGTCACGAGGGCGAGCGCCATCTGCAACGGACGCAGGCCGGGCCGCAGGACGCCGAGGAGTCGCCCGATGCGGACGGCGTCCCGGCTCGTGATCCGCGGGCGAAGCCGGGCGAGCAGCTCCGCGCCCCAGAGATGGGTCGCGGACCGGCCCTGCCCCGGCTCGTACAGCGTCTCGAGCGCCTCGTGCGAAACCGCGTTCCGCGCCGCGACCGGAGGCGCATCCGCTCCCGCGTAGTCCATCATCCGCGCCGCCCGCCGCAAGGCCGCGCCCGCGAACCACGCGGGATGCGCGGCGATCACGGCCAGGCTGCGCCGCACGCGATCGCGGTCGCGCCGGATCCCGTCCGGAGAGGCCCACCATTCGCCGTAGCGTGGGTCGCCGTACATCTCCGCCTCCTGCGCGGCCACGTCGATGTCGTCCGTGCGCGTCCCCCACGCGTTGCCGCTGGCCTCCCCGATGCCCTCCCACAGCACGACCCCGAGGTTGGTGCTCACGGGCACGAAGGCGCGATAGAGGACGAGGTTGCGGATGGTGATGGGAGCGACGGCGAGGAGCGCCCCCACCGTGACCGCCGCCGCGATTTTCCACGCACGGACGCGCGGGCGCGCGAGCAGCCTGCCCGCGACCGCGACCGTGGGCGCGAGCAGGAGGAGGTTGGGCCGCAGCCACACCGCGATCCCCAGGGCCACGCCCGCGGCCAGTGCGCGGCCGAGGGACACCGCTCTCCCGCGCGCGACCGGGGCGAGGAGGACGAGCGCGACGAGGACCGGGATCGTGCACACGACGTCGGGGGTCAACAGCGCGGAGTAGTACGCGAGGTGGGGAAGGAGCGCGGCCAGGAGGCCGGATCCGATGGCAGGCCGGCGGCCGAGAAGGGTGTCCGCGAGCAGGAAGACCAGCATGGGCACGAGCGCGTTCAGCGCGTTCTGCACGAGCTGGGCCGCGAAGAGCCCGCGGCCCACGAGGCGATAGATGGCGGCGAGGAGGATCGAGTATCCAGGCGGGCGGGAGAGGAGACCAGTGTCGGAGGGATCGACGCCGGAAACGAAGAGGAGCCCGTCGCCGCGGAGGATGGCGGCGGCGCCTTCGTCGTAGCGCTGCATCATGCGCGCGCCCGGCTGCTCCTGCGATTCCAGCGCGGGCGCCAGGTCCACGGCGTAGAGCGAGCGCACGGCCAGCGCGATCAGGAAGACCGACGTCATCCAGGCGGCGCGATGGCGGCGGCGGCGCGGGCCGAGGAGGCGCGTGATGCGAAGAATGGTCGCCGGCGAAGTCACGCGCGGGAACGGTCGCACAGTCCGGCCGACCTTGCCAACGTTCGCAACGGCGTGGTAACAATGCCCGTGACCACCCTGTCCGCCTCCGCGCCCGACGTCGTGCCCGCGCCCGCGGCCCATCCCGGGGCGGATCGGATGACGGCGGACTTCCTGCGTGCGGTGCGCGTCGCCGTCTTCGGCAGCACGCTGCTCCCCCTGATCACGACGCTGTGCAGCGCCTGGCTGCTCCCCGGTCCCGAGCACCAGGTCCGCATGCGCGAGCTGATCCTCCACTTCCTGATGATCGCGGTCGTCAACGTGGCGGTCACGCTCGCGCTCGCCCGCGGGACGGCCCTGTTCGACCAGTGGTCCCGCGCGCAGGCCGCGTGCCTCGACGCCCTTCCCCTCCGGTGGCTGGACCTGGCCATCGTGGCCGCGGCTGCGCTGAGCCTCTTCCTCGAGCTGGCCGTCATCCGCTGGCAGGGATCGGTGTTCGAGCTCTTCGCCCTCTACAAGAACCTCGGCCTGCTCGCCTGCTTCGCCGGCCTGGGCCTGGGCTATGCGCTGGCCGGCCGCGACCGCCTGCCCCTCTTCGCCACCTTGCCCCTTCTCGCCGGACAGATGCTGCTCCTCACCTGGCTCCGCCACGGTCTACCCGGCGCGGCCATCGAGACCAACGGCTACTCCTGGCGGGTGCAGAGCCTCCTGGCCACGCCGTTCCCCGAGCAGCGCAACATCGGGTTCGCGACCGCGGAGAGCGCGGCCCAGTTCATGGCCGCCTACGCGTTCCTGTCCGTGCTCTTCGTCCTGAGCGCGCTCGCCTTCCTGCCCGTGGGACAGCTCTGCGGGCGGCTCATGGCCCGGCGCGAGCAGCTGCGCGCGTACGCCCTGAACCTCGCGGGCAGCCTGGCCGGCGTCGTCCTGCTGCTCGTGGTCAGCGCGCTGTGGACGCCGCCTCTCGTGTGGTTCGCGCTGCTCTTCGCGCTCCTCCTCGCCTTCCAGGCCTTCGACCGGGGGGTGATCCTCGCCGGCGCGGGCGCGGCGCTGGTGGCCACCGTCGTGCTGGCCTGGCCGGTCTCGTTCCAGTGGGAGCGGATCTACTCGCCCTACCAGGTCATCGAGCATGGGCCCGGAGAGCGCGGCCTCACCGTCATCCGCGCCGCCGGCCATTACTACCAGAAGGTCCACGACCTCTCCGCGCAGGCCCAGGCCAGCTCGGAGGAACGGCATCGCATCGGCTTCTACTACGAGCTGCCCTACCGCGTGCACGGCACGCCCGGCAAGGTGGCCATCCTGGGCGCGGGCACCGGCAACGACGTGGCGGCGGCGCTGCGCGCGGGCGCGGAGCACGTGGACGCGATCGAGATCGATCCCGTGATCCTGCGCCTGGGCCGGCTCTACCATCCGGAGCGGCCCTACGACGATCCGCGCGTGCGCGGCATCGTGAACGACGCGCGCACGTACCTGCGCACCACGCCCGAGACGTACGACCTCATCGTCTACGGCCTGCTCGATTCGCACACGCTGCTCAGCCACGCCTCCAGCGTGCGTCTCGAGTCGTTCGTGTACACGGTCGAAGGGATCCGCGAGGCGCGGGCGCGGCTGAAGGACGATGGGCTGCTCAGCCTGTCCTTCGCCGTGGTCTCGAAAGAGATCGGACGAAAGATCTACCTGATGATGACGGAGGCTTTCGACGGGCGGCCGCCGCTGTGCCTGCGCGGTGCCTACGACGGATCGGTCATCTTCCTCCAGAGGAAGAACGGCGGCCTCACCGTCCCCGCCGGCCTCAGCCTCGACCGCCGCCAGGGCTTCTGGGTCATGGAGCGGTTCGAGGACCCGGGCGTGCGCGCGGACGTGTCGACCGACGACTGGCCCTTCCTCTACATCGCCGCGCGCGTCTATCCGCGGTCGTACCTGTTCATGGGCCTGGTCGTGATCCTCCTCTCCGCGCTCCTCACCGGCAACTTCATGCGCGAGCGTCCCGCCTTCAGCCATGCCGTGTTCTTCTTCCTGGGCGCGGGGTTCATGCTCGTGGAGACCAAGGCCATCACGGAGCTGGGCCTCACGTTCGGCAACACCTGGCACGTGATCGGGATCTCGATCGGCGGCATCCTGGCCATGGCCTTCCTGGCCACGGTCACGGTGAGCCGATGGCGGCCGCGCGCCGTGGTGCTGCCTTTCGTGCTCCTCCTGGCGAGCCTCGGCCTCGGCTGGTACGTCTCGCGCGGGGGCGGGTTCGCGCCGACGCCGATGGGCAAGCTCGCGGCGGTTGCGCTCTTGAGCCTGCCCATCTTCTTCTCGGGGATCCTGTTCGCGCGCTTCCTGGACGGCGTCTCCATCGGGGGCGCGATGGCCGTGAACCTGCTGGGGGCGATGGTGGGCGGCCTGCTCGAGTACAACTCGATGTACTTCGGATTCCGGTTCCTCTACGGGCTGGCCGCCGCGCTCTATGCCTGCGCGTTCGTGCTGGCCTGGAGGGCCCCCGCGCGCCTCGGCGCGCAGTGACCTCGCGCGCCGTCTGGGCCTGGGTCGCGCTGGCGCTGGCCGTCTACGCCACGCTCGCGATCCTCTCCGAGCGGCACAAGTCCGCGGTCTTCGACGAGATCATCCACCTCCCGCCCGGCTACGCGATCGTCAAGCTGGGCGACCACCGGATGAATCCGCTGCACCCGCCGCTGGCACGCGTGATCGCCGCCTGGCCCCTGCTGTTCATGGACGTCCACGTCGATCCCGACGACCTGGCCTGGCGTACGGCGCGCCCGTGGGAGTGGGGCAAGCGGTTCCTCTACCGCTGGAACGACGGCGACCGCCTGCTCTTCTGGGGCCGCCTGCCGATCGTCGCCCTGGCCATGATCCTGGCCGTCGCGGTCTTTCTCTGGGCCCGGCGGCTCTGGGGCCTGCCCGCGGGCTTCCTGGCGCTCTTCCTTTGCGTCCTCAATCCCGACGTGCTCGCCCACGGCCATCTCGCCACCAACGATCTGCCCGTCGTGCTGTTCGTGTTCCTGTCGGTGATCGGGTTCGAACGATTGGTCGAGCGAGTCACCCTCGCGCGTGTCGCCCTCGTCGCGCTC
>DASTLK010000469.1:0-2549 GCA_035715025.1 Vicinamibacteria bacterium | reverse complement strand
CTGGGCATCATCGTGGGCGTGATCGTGGTGTCCGTCGTGCTCTCGCTGATGTTCCCCAAGAAGGGTGACAAGGTCGGAAAAACAGACGGAGACGGAGACGGGTACGACAGGCAGGGATAGGAGCGCATGGCGAAGGAGATTATGTCGAAAGAGATCACTCCCAAGGGCGACGACTACTCACAGTGGTACCTCGACGTCGTCCTCAAGACGGAGCTCGCCGACTACGGGCCGGTGAAGGGCTGCATGATCATCCGGCCCTACGGTTACGCGGTCTGGGAGCACATGCAGGCGGACATGGACCGGCGCATCAAGGAGACCGGCCACGTCAACGCCTACTTCCCGCTCTTCATCCCCAAGAGCTTCCTCGAGAAGGAGAAGGAGCACGTCGCGGGTTTCTCCCCGGAATGCGCCTGGGTGACGGTGGGGGGCGGGGAAGAGCTGGAGGAGCCCCTCGCCATCCGGCCCACCTCGGAAGCGATGATCTGCTCGATGTACGCGAGGTGGGTCAAGTCCTGGCGCGACCTGCCCGTGCTCATCAACCAGTGGGCGAACATCGTGCGCTGGGAGAAGGTCACGCGGCCGTTCCTGCGCACGACCGAGTTCCTCTGGCAGGAAGGCCATACCCTGCACGCGACGGAGGCGGAGGCCGAGGAAGAGACGCTGAAGATGCTGCACGTCTACCGGAGCTTCTCGGAGGAGGTCCTGGCCATGCCCGTCGTCTGGGGCCGCAAGTCGGAGAGCGAGAAGTTCGCGGGCGCGCTCCGCACCTATTCGATCGAAGCCTTGATGGGGGACGGCAAGGCGCTCCAGGCCGGGACCAGCCACAACCTGGGCCAGCATTTCGCGACCGCCTACGGCATCGAGTTCCTCGACAAGGATCAGCAGCGCGCGCTGCCGTGGTCCACGTCGTGGGGCACCTCGACGCGCATGATCGGCGGGCTGATCATGACGCACGGCGACGACGCGGGCCTCGTCCTTCCGCCGAGGGTGGCGCCCTACCAGGTGGTCGTGGTGCCCATCCCGCCGCGCAAGGGGGATTGGAACGACGCCGTGCTGCCCAAGGCGCGCGAGGTGGTGCAGACGCTGCGCGGGGCCGGGGTGCGCGTGCACCTCGACGATCGCGACACCCAGCAGCCGGGATTCAAGTATGCGGACTGGGAGATGCGCGGAGTGCCCTTGCGCCTCGAGATCGGACCCAAGGACGTGGAGAAGGACCAGTGCGTCCTGGTCCGGCGCGACACGCGGGAGAAGGTCTTCGTGCCCCTCGCCTCCATGGCGGAACGCGCGCGCGAGCTGCTCGAGTCCATTCAGGACGGCCTTCTGGACCGGGCCCGGCGCTTCGTCGCGGACAATACGACGCGGGTGGGCACCTACGACGAGTTCAAGCGGGTCATGACGGAGAAGCGCGGGTTCATCGTGGCCGGCTGGTGCCGGTCCGCGGACTGCGAGGCCAGGATCAAGGAGGAGACGAAGGCCACCGTCCGCGTGATCCCGATCGAGGGCGCTCCCGCCGCGGGCGCCTGCGTGCGCTGCGGCCAGCCCTCGTCCGGCGAGGTCTATTTCGCGCAGGCCTACTGAAGTGACGGAGCCCGGGCATCCGGGCGATCCCTCTCGCGGCGCCGCTGCCCTGGCCCTCGTCGCGCCCCTGCTCTTCGCGTCCGGCGCCTGCGCCCTCGCGTACCAGATGGCCTGGACGCGCGAGTTCCGGCTCGTCTTCGGCGCCTCCACCGCCGCCTCCGCCGCGGTGGTGGCGGTGTTCATGGGCGGGCTGGGCCTGGGTGGTTGGCTCATCGGCTCGCGCGCCGATCGCCGCCCGAACCCGCTCCTGTTCTACGCCCGGCTCGAAGCCCTGGTCGCGACCACGGCCGCGGTCACACCCGGGCTCCTGGCCCTCGTCCGCCAGGCCTACATCGGCCTCGGGGGAACAGCTGCCCTGGGACCACAACTCGGCACGCTCGCCCGCCTGACGCTGGCCGGCCTGGTGCTCTTCGTGCCGACCGTGCTGGCGGGCGGAACGCTGGGCGCGGCGGCGCGCGCCGTGGAGGTGGAGGGCGACGCGCCGCGGCGCGCCACCGCGGTTCTCTACGGAGTGAACGCGATGGGCGCGGTGGCCGGCTGCCTGGCCACCACGTTCTTCATGCTCGAGACGTTCGGCACGCGGCGTACCCTCTGGCTGGCCAGCCTGATCAACCTCCTGGTGGCCCTGGGGGCGGGCGCCCTGGCCCGCGCGCGGGGCATGGACCTCGTGTCCCCGGTCACGGGCGAAGGTCCCACCGCCGACCGCGCGGCCGCGGCCTCTCCGCGATTCGTGCTCGCGGCCGCGGCCGTCGTCGGCTTCGCGTTCTTCCTCATGGAGCTGGTGTGGTACCGCATGCTCGGTCCCATCCTCGGTGGCACCGTCTACACGTTCGGGCTCGTGCTGGCGGTGGCCCTGGCCGGCATCGCGATCGGCGGCCTCGCCTACCCGTTCGTCGTGGGACAGCGCGCTCCGACCCTCACCGCCTTCGCCGTGAGCTGCCTGGCCGAGGCGGCCTGCCTCGCCGTCCCCT
>DASTLK010000468.1:0-2026 GCA_035715025.1 Vicinamibacteria bacterium | reverse complement strand
GACCTCGAGCGCATCGAGCAGCAGGTCCTGAACAACCACATGGAGTTCCGGATCGGCAGCCACGTGCTGATGTTCATCGTCACCGAAGTCGAATAGCCCGCCCGGCGTGCCAGCCTCCGGAGACCTCGACCTCGAGACCTTCCGCGCCGAAGGCCGGCGCCTCGTGGACTGGATCACGCGCTACCTCGAAGGCGTGGATCAGTTGCCCGTCCTGGCGCGCGTACGTCCGGGCGAGGTGCGCGCGGCCCTGCCTCCTTCTCCCCCCGAGCGGGCGGAGGCCCTGGAGACGATCCTGGCCGACGTGGACCGCGTCATCGTCCCCGGCCTCACCCACTGGAACCATCCCGGGTTCTTCGCCTACTTCGCGAACTCGTCCCCCACGCCCGCCATCCTGGCCGAGATGCTGACGGCGACGTTCAACGTGAACGCGATGCTCTGGAAGACCTCGCCCGCGGCCACGGAGCTGGAGATCACGGTACTGGACTGGCTGCGTCAGATGACGGGCCTGCCCGAGGGCCTGTTCGGCGTCATCCAGGACAGCGCCTCCGCGGCCACCCTCGTGGGTCTGGCCGCCGCCCGCGAGGCCGTGCCCGGGCTCGACGTGCGTCGACGCGGCCTGGTCGGCCAGGCCCGCCTGCGCATGTACGCCTCCGATCAAGCGCACTCGTCCGTCGAGAAGGCGGGGATCGTGCTCGGCATCGGCCAGGAGGGGCTGCGCAAGGTGCCCGTCGACTCCCAGTTCCGGATGGAACCGCGCGCGCTGGCCGTCGCCATCGCGGAGGACCGCGCCGCGGGCTGGACGCCCTTCGCGGTGACCGCCACCGTCGGGACCACGTCGACCACGAGCATCGATCCGGTCTCCGCGATCGCCGACGTCTGCGCTCGCGAGCGCCTGTGGCTGCACGTCGACGCCGCCTACGCGGGCAGCGCGGCGGTGGTGCCCGAGCTGCGCGGGCTGCTGCAGGGGTGCGAGCGCGCCGACTCCCTGGTCATGAACCCGCACAAGTGGCTGTTCGTGCCCGTCGATCTTTCCGCCTTCTACACCCGGCGGCCGGAGGTCGTGAAGGCGGCCTTCAGCCTGGTGCCCGAGTACCTCCGCACGGCCGAGGAGGCGGTGGCGCCGAACATGATGGACTACGGGGTCAGCCTGGGCCGGCGCTTCCGCGCCCTGAAGCTGTGGATGGTCATCCGCGCCTTCGGGCACGAAGGGCTGGCCGCGCGCATCCGCGAGCACGTGCGCCTGGCCCAGGTCTTCCGGGGCTGGGTCGAGGAGGACCCCGCCTTCGAGGTGATGGCCCCGACCCCTCTTTCCGTCGTCTGCTTCCGCTGGCGGGGGGACGGCCTTTCCCCCGCCGACGCGGACCGGGCCAACGAGAAAATACTTGACTCCGTCAATCTTTCCGGCGAGGCCTACCTTTCGCACACGAAGCTGGGGGGACGTACGGTCCTCCGATTGGCGATCGGCAACATACGCACGGAGCAGCGGCACGTACGAAAGGCCTGGGAGGCGATACGAACAGCGGTCGGCCAGGTTAACAGATAAAGAGGTTGGGGCCAGGTCGGCCCGTCATCTACGAACGCCGTCTAACCGACGTGCCCTATCGTGCCGTTCGCGAGATGGGCCTCGTAATCCTGCGCGCTGCTTCGAATGACGTCGTGCGCCTCGTCTCTTCCATACACGTGCGTGATTTCCACGGTATGGGCTGCTCTGTCCGGCCCCTGCTTGTAAGTCAGGAAGTAGTGGCGCAGCCGGTCGATCAGAGGCGCCGGGCACTCCGCGATCTCCTTGAACGAACCGAACACCGCGTCTCCGCTCAGCACCGCGATGATCTTGTCGTCCGCTTCCCTGCCGTCGATCATGCGCAGGCCGCCGATGGGGATGGCTTGCACCAGGACGTCTCCGTGCGAGATCTCCTTCTCGGTGAGCACGCAGACGTCAATGGGGTCGCCGTCGCCCTGGATGCCGGGGCGGCCGGTGCGCTCCGAGCACAACGCGCCCACCCGCTCGGCGCAGAGCGTCCGCGGG
>DASTLK010000467.1:0-4150 GCA_035715025.1 Vicinamibacteria bacterium | reverse complement strand
GGCCGGGATCATGGCGATGTTCGGTCCCCACCTCCTGGCCGTCCAGCTCGTCCAGATCGGCCTGGATGCGTTGTCCGCGGTCCTCACCGGCCAGCTCGGACGGCGCGTGGCGGGACCGCGCGGCTCGTGGGCCGGCGTCGCCTATGCCGTGAACTTCCATGCCATCGAGCAGTGCACGACCACGCTCACGGAGAACATCAGCAACATCCTCCTCCTCGCCGGTATCGTGATGCTGATCGAGGAGGTGGAGCACCGCCGCGGCGAATGGAGGGCGGCCTCTGGAGGCCTGCTCCTCGGCCTCTCCTCGCTCGCGCGCTCGGTCAGCACCGCCTTCGTGCCGCTGGCCGGCCTGTGGCGCTGGCAGGTGGGACGCGACCGTGCGGCGCTGATGCGGGCGGTCGTGATCGGCGCCGCGGCCGCGGCCGCCGTCGTGCCCTGGACGATCCGGAACGCGATCGTGACGGGCGACTTCATCCCCGTGGAGACCAACGGCGTCTACAACCTGTACGACGACAACACGTTCGTGGAGGGCGAGCGGCGCGTGCGACAGGAGGCGCTCATCCGCTCGCAGCCGACGCTGGCCCAGCAGCGCGACATGGCGCTGCGGATGGCCTGGCGCGGGATCGCGCGCCAGCCCGGAGCGTTCATCGAGAAGGCCTGGCGCAACCTGCTTCACCTCATCCGCCCGGACGGCCTGCAGCTGCTCCTGGTGGTCGAGGAGCCGATGCCCGCGTGGCGCCATGCGGCGCTGCTCGTCCTCGACGACCTCATCGTGCTGCCCGCGGTCGTGCTGTTCGCCGTGTTCCTGATCGCCGGCCGGCCCTCGCCGGCGCGGGGACTGATCGCCACCTGGACGGCGTATTACCTGCTGATGGTGGTCGTCCTCTTCCACAACGAGATCCGGTACCGGAGCACTCTCCTGCCCTTCGCGCTGGCGGGCGCCGCCGGTGGCTGGGCCCTGCTTGCGCGCGGCGAGGGGTCGCGCGGGCGCGTCCGGCTGGCCCTGGGCCTCGGGGGAGCGCTGGTGGCGCTGGTGGTCGCGCCCTATGTCGCGCCCGCGGGGCGGGCCCTGCGTTCGTTGCCGGCGCTGCGCGCGATGCGCGGGGCCGTGGAGAAGGGCGATCCGGCGGCCGCGAAGCGGTACCTGGACGATGCCGTGCGCGCGGATCCGGTCGCCGCGCGCCCATGGCTCCGTTACGGGCGCGCCCTGACCCGCCAGGGCGACGCCGCCGGAGCGCTGGCGGCCTATGACACGGCCCGTGACCGGAAGGGGTACGTCTGGGTGCCCACGGTGGTGCGGCCCGCGCTGTTGGCCGCGGCCGGACGCACCGCTGAAGTCCAGCCCGCGGTCGAGGACGCGAACGCATTCTCGTGGAACGTCGATCCCTGGCTGGCCCTCGAGGTGGCCTGGCGGGAACTGCCTCCTCCCGTCGCGGACGAGATCCGGCTGGGGGCAGGCGACTACGGCGCGGCGCGCGGGTTCTCCAACCCGTTCCGCGACCATCGCTGGACGCGCCACCGTGCCTGGCTGCGCGTCCGTCCCACCGCGCCGGCGGCGTCCTACGAGGTCACGCTCTGGATGGGCTCGCCCGCGCCCTCGCCCCACGAGGCGCCGGTGGCGCGCGTCACCACTCCCGACGGGCAGGAGAGCCGGTTCACGTTGTCGCGTGTGATCGCGCCCTTCCGCCTGCGTGCCGCTCCGGACAAGGAGGGCGTGGTGAGCGTGCGCCTCGACGCCCCCACGTGGAATCGCCGCGGGGAACCGGCGGAGCAGGGAGTCAGCGTCGAGCGCATGACGGTGACCCCCGTTCCTTGACCCTCGCCGTTCCCGTCTCCCTCTCCGTGCCCGTCTCCGTCCGTTCAGCCGTCCCAGCCTGCGTGGTACGATTCGTCCACCGGATGATCGTCCTCCTCGCCCTTTTCCTCGCCGGGCCTGCCCTTCCATCGATCCCACCCCCGCCGGAGATGCGCGGCCTGTGGGTCGTCCGCACGGGCCTCCTGACCCCGGAATCCGTGGATCAGGTCGTGGACGGGGCCGCTCGCGCTGGGTTCAATGCGCTCTTCGTCCAGGTGCGCGGCCGCGGGGATGCCTTCTACGCATCGCGCGTGGTGGAGCGCAGCGAGCTCCTTCGGGGCCAGCCCGCGGACTTCGATCCGTTCGCGCGCCTGCTTGCGCGCGCTCGCCAGCGCGGCCTCCAGGTGCACGCCTGGGTGAACGTGCTCCTCACCGCGCACTTCGGCCTCCCCCTGCCCCCTAACCACGTCGCCGTGCGCCACCCCGATTGGCTCATGGTGCCGAGGGAAGCGGCGCGGGAGGCGCTGGGCGCGCCGCCCGCGAGCCTCATCCCCCTCATCGAGCGCTATCGGGACCCGGGCGATACGGAAGGGCTTTACCTCTCCCCGTCCGCTCCGGGAGCGGGGGCTCATCTCGAGCAGGTCGTCTCCGAGCTCGTGCGCGGCTATGCCGTGGACGGGTTGCACCTCGACTTCGTTCGCTATCCGAGCTCCGAGTACGACTGGTCGCGCGCCGCCCTCGAGGCCTTCCGCGCCTCGCGCGGGGGCGGGGACCTCCTGGCCGGACCGTCGCTCGATCCC
Source organism: Vicinamibacteria bacterium (assembly GCA_035715025.1). Taxonomy (GTDB): domain Bacteria; phylum Acidobacteriota; class Vicinamibacteria; order Fen-336; family Fen-336; genus AA29. The sequence continues at coordinate 1,555 of DASTLK010000467.1, read as the reverse complement.
GACGCCTGGGGGAGCTACCGGCGGGCCGCCCTCGACGCCCTGGCCGTCCGGCTCAGCGCGGTCGCACGGCAGGCGCGTCCGGGCATCATCGTCTCCGCGGCGGTGGTGCCGGACCAGGCCGAGGCGCTCTACCACCATTACCAGCCGTGGCCTTCCTGGATGGCGCGCGGCGTCCTCGATGCCGTTTGTCCCATGGCCTACACCCCCGACACGAAGATCTTCCGGAGCCAGGTCGAGCAGGCACGCGCGAAGCTGGGCCTCGCCGCACCCGTCTGGGCCGGCGTGGGAGCGTGGCGGCTGCCCGTCGGCAGCGTGATCGAGAAGATCCGCGCCGCGCGCGACGCCGGGGCTTCCGGGGTGGTCCTCTTCTCGCACGAGTCGTTCGCCGCCGCCGACCTCGATCGCCTGCGCGCCGACGCGTTCCCCGCCCCCGCCGCGGCGCCGGCCGCGGCCGATTTCGGCGCGCGGGATCATCGATGAAGCGCGCCCCCGTCGCCCTTGCCCTTCTGGCCGTGCTGGGCGGCGGCCACGCCGTCGCTCCCGTGCGCGTGGACGCCAGACCCACGGCCGCGGCGCACGGCTGGGCGCACCGCACCCTGGCGCGCCTCACCCTCCAACAGAAGGTCGCGCAGATGATCGGCGTGCGCGCCTTCGGCCTCTATCAGCACCGGCGCTCGGAGGATTTCCAGGCCCTGCTCGACCAGGTGCGCCGGCTCAAGGTCGGCTGCGTGGTCGTGTTCGAGTCCGAGGTGGGATCGCTGCCCACCCAGATCAACGCCCTGCAGCAGGCCTCCGACGTGCCGCTGCTCATCGCCGCGGACATGGAGCGCGGCATGAACTTCCGCATCCGGCGCGGGGTGGTGCCGCTGCCCAGCGCGATGGCGGTGGGGGCGACGCGATCGGAGGACGACGCGCGCTTCACCGGGGAGGTAACGGCGCGGGAAGGCCGCGCCCTGGGTGTGCACTGGGCGTTCGCGCCCGTGGCGGACGTCAACAGCAACCCCGCGAACCCGATCATCAACGTGCGCTCGTACGGCGAGGATCCGGCGCTCGTGGGCCGGATGACGGCGGCGTTCATCGGGGGAGCGCACGCCGGGGGCCTCTTGGCGACGGTGAAGCACTATCCGGGCCACGGCGACACCGCCTCGGACAGCCATCTCCAGCTCGCCACGCTCAGCGGCGACCGCGAGCGGCTGGATCGCGTCGAGCTGCGCCCCTTTCGCGACGCCATCGCCGCGGGCGTCGATGCCGTCATGCTCGGTCACATCGCGGTGCCCGCGCTCGATCCCACGGGGGCGCCCGCCACGCTCTCCGCGCCCATCGCGGGCGAGCTGCGCCGCGGCCTCGGCTTCCGGGGCCTCATGGTCACCGACGCCATGGAGATGCAGGGGGTGCGCGCGGCCTGGACGGGCGAGGCGGCCGTGCGCGCCGTGCGCGCGGGCGCGGACTTCATCCTCCTCCCTCCCGATCCGGACGTGGCCATCCAGGCCATCGTGCGCGAGGTGCGGCAGGGGCGCCTGACGGAGGCGCGCATCGACGAGTCCGTGACGCGGAT
>DASTLK010000466.1:0-16501 GCA_035715025.1 Vicinamibacteria bacterium | reverse complement strand
GCCGACGGTCAGCTCCTGCAGGTACTTCAGGGTGGCCGGCAGCGCACCCGCGCGCAGGATCTTGGCCAGCTCGTCCGCCTCCTGGACGCTGAAGCGGCCCGTGATCACGCCTTCCGCCCCGATCTGGGAGTTGATGTTGGGAGCGGAGGCCACGGAGCCGTCCAGGATGATGGCCAGACGGCGGCCGATGTTCCGTCCGGTCTCACGCTTGAACTTTTCCGCGCCGCCGGGGTTGAGGGTGATCTCGAACCCGAAGATGTCGAGCAGGCCGAGGGTGATGAGCACGTCGTGGAAGACGGCCACCGTGGCCGCCAACCCCCACACCGCGCCCCCGAACCGGAAGGCGATGTAGATGAGCTGGAAGAGCAGGCCCCAGACCGTGAGCTGGACCGCCTTGCGTCGCAGCTCCGCACCTACGACGGGGCCCACGATCTCCGTGGACGACTCGACGACCGGGTTCTCGCCGTACCTGGCCTTCAGGGCCTGGAGCACGGCCTGCGCGCTCCCGGACAGGTCGCCTTCGCTTCCGCCCGTATGGGGCAGGCGGATGAGGACCTGGTTCTTGGACGGATCGTCGTAGGTCTGGATCGTCGCGCCCGACATCACGGTGTCCGCAGCGGAGCGCACCTTGTCCACCTCGGGCCGGCTCTGGAAACGCGCGATGAGCTGCGTGCCCCCCGAGAACTCCACCCCGTAGCGGAGGCCGTGGCTGGAGATGTAGGCGACACCGACCAGGATGAGCGTGATGCTCACCGCGAGCAGGAACTTGGTCTTGCCGAGGAAGTCGTAGCTTGGGTTCTTCAGGAACTCCATGGGGCCGCCCTTAGATGCTGAGAGTGGCGGCCTGGCGCTTGCCCAGGACCCACTCGAAGATGAAGCGGCTGACGAAATAGGACGCGAAGATGTTGGCCACGAGGCCGATCACCAGCGTCACCGCGAATCCCTTCACCGGCCCCGTGCCGAACTGGAAGAGGAAGGCGGCGGCGATGAGGGCGGTGGCGTGGGTGTCGAGGATGGTGATCCACACGCGGTCGAAGCCGTTGTTGATGGCCGCCTTGACCGTCTTGCCGTTGCGCAGCTCCTCGCGAATGCGCTCGAACACGAGCACGTTGGTGTCCACCCCCACGCCCACGGTCAGGATGATGCCCGCGATGCCGGGCAGGGTCAGGGTGGCGCCCCAGTAGGCCATCGCTCCCAGCAGGATGATGAGGTTCGCGGTGAGAGCGATGATCGCGTTGAGGCCCGAGAGCCGGTAGTACAGGATCATGAAGATGGCGAGGAAGGCCATGCCCATGGCCGCCGCCGTCACGCCCTGCCGGATGGAGTCGCGGCCCAGCGACGCGCCGACGGTCAGCTCCTGCAGGTACTTCAGCGTGGCCGGCAGCGCGCCCGCGCGCAGGATCTTGGCCAGCTCGTCCGCCTCCTGCACGCTGAAGCGGCCCGTGATCACGCCTTCCGCCCCGATCTGGGAGTTGATGTTGGGGGCGGAGGCCACGGAGCCGTCCAGGATGATGGCCAGACGGCGGCCGATGTTCCGTCCCGTCTCCCGCTTGAACTTGTCCGCGCCGCCGGGGTTGAGGGTGAACTGCACGTCGGGCGCGTTGGTCTGCGGGTCCACTCCCGCGCGCGCGTTCTTGAGGTCGCGTCCGGTGATGACCGCTTCCTTGTGCACGAGGTAGAACTCGGGCTGCCCGGCCTCGCGTCCCTGTCCCTGCACGACCTCCATGTTGTCGGCGACCTTGCCCTGCGTCTTGTCGAGCAGGGACTCGCGCGTGCCCGCGCTGTCCTCGACCAGCTTGAGGGAGAGCTGGGCGGTGGTGCTGATGACACGCTTGGCCTGCTCGACGTCGCTGACGCCGGGGAGCTGCACGAGGATCTGGTCGCCCCGGGCGCCGTGCTGCGCGATGACGGGCTCGGCCACCCCCAGCTGGTTGACCCGCCGCTCGAGGGTACGGATCGCCTCCTTGACCGTGCGGTCGCGCACCTGGTTCACGAAGGAGTCCGTCATCTTCACCAGGAACTTGCCGTCGCCCTGCTCGCGGACGTCCCATTCCGGCGAGCGGAAGAAGTCCCTGAGGATGTCGCGCACGTCCTTGACCCGCGCCGGCTCGACGCCCTCCACCACGAACGAGCTCGCGTCCACGCGCCTTGCGCCCGCGAACGCGATGCCCTTGTTCGTGGCCTGGGCGCGGGCCGTGCTCACCGCGTCGTCGACGGTCGCGTTGAGCGCGTCGTCGGTGACGACCTGCAGGACGAGGTGGATCCCGCCCTTGAGGTCGAGGCCGAGGTGGATCTTGCCGGGCTTGTCGTCCTTGCCGTAGGGCGGCCACATCGCGACCACGCAGGCCAGGATGAAGGCGCCGTACAGCGTCCCGCGGAGCCGCAGCTCCTTGCGGACGCCGAAGTAGCACAGCACGGCCAGGGCCACGCTGAGCACGAGCCAGAGCAGGAAGGGGTTCTGAAGGGCGGGAGGCATTTGGCTTACTTCTTCTCCGTTTGGGGCAGCGGGCCCTGCAGGCCGCTGACGGCGCTCTTGAGCACCTTGATCTTGGTCTTGTCGTCGATGCGGACCTGGAAGGCGTCGTCCTCCACGCCCACGATGGTCCCGAAGATACCGGGGTTGATGATCACCTTGTCGCCCGACTTGAGCTCCTTGACCAGGTCCTCGAGCTTCTTCTGCTTGCTCTTCATGGGGAGGATGAGCACGAAATAGAAGATGCCGAAGATCAGCCCCATGAGGATGAGGCTGGCGAAGGCGGGGGGCTCGCCCGAGGGCGAGCCCGCTAAGGCGAGCAGGATGCGCGGATCGGCCATGTCCTCAGGGTGTGTGTGGGCCGGGCGCTTCGTCCCCCGGGGCCGCAGCCAGTTGCCGCAGCATCTCTGTCCGGAAATCGGCGAAACGGCCCAAACGGATACTCTGCCCGATGCGCCGAAGGGTGTCAAGGTAGAAGGCCAGGTTGTGGATGGTCATGAGCGTGGCCGCGGACATCTCGCTGGCCAGATGGAGGTGGCGCAGGTAGGCGCGCGTCACGGTTCGGCAGGTGTAGCACGCGCAGCCCTCGTCCGGAGGCCGCACATCGTCGCGGTATTTCGCGTTGCGGATGGAGAGGCGGCCGCGCCGCGTGAAGAGCTGCCCGTTGCGCCCGTTGCGCGTGGGCAGCACGCAGTCGAACATGTCCACGCCGCGCGCCACCCCTTCGAGGATGTCCTCCGGCGTCCCCACTCCCATCAGGTAGCGGGGTTTGTCCGCGGGCAGGATGGGGTCGAGGTGCGCGAGCACCGCGTGCATCTCCCCCTTGGGCTCCCCCACCGCGAGCCCGCCCACGGCGTAGCCGGGAAACCCGATGTCGGCGATCTCCCGCGCGCTCTGCTCGCGCAGGTCGAGGTGGACTCCGCCCTGCACGATGCCGAAGAGGGCCTGGTCCGCCCGGGAGTGGGAGTCCCGGCTGCGCCGCGCCCAGCGCGTGGTGCGGGCGGTCGCTTCCGCCACCGCCTCGCGCGGCGCCGGATGCGGCGGGCACTCGTCGAAGGCCATCGCGATGTCCGCGCCCAGGTTCTGCTGGACCTCCATCGCACGTTCGGGGGAGAGGACGTGGCGCGAGCCGTCGAGGTGGCTCTGGAAGAGCACGCCCTCCTCGGAGAGATGGCGCAGCTTGGCCAGGCTGAAGACCTGGTAGCCGCCGCTGTCGGTCAGGTAGGGGCCGGGCCAGCCCGTGAAGCCGTGCAGGCCGCCGAGATCGCGCACGAGCTCGTCGCCCGGACGCAGCATGAGGTGATAGGTGTTGGCGAGGAGGATCTGCGCCCCCGCCTCTTCGAGGTCGCGGCGCGTCACCGCCTTCACCGCCGCCGCCGTGCCCACGGGCATGAAGGCCGGCGTGTCGATGACGCCATGGGGCGTCGTCAGGCGGCCGGCACGTGCCCGGCCGTCGGTGGCGTCGAGCGAGAAGGCGAAGGACATGAGCCGGGGAGTGTAATGCACGCGCGCGACCGTCGGCACGCGAGGCGCGCCCTATACTGGTTTCGTGACCTCGCGAAAGACGATCGCCGTGCTCTTCGGCGGACGCTCCGGTGAGCACGAGATCTCGGTGCGCTCCGCCGCCTCCGTCGTCCAGGGTCTCTCCGTGGTGCACGACGTCCTGCCCGTGCTCGTGGACCGGCGCGGGGGATGGAAGCTGCAGCAGCCGGGTCCTGGAGTCTCCGGAGAAGGCGGCACGCCCGTCTTCCTCGTCCCCAGCCCGAGCGACCGCGGAGTCCTGCGCCGCCTCGAAGACGGCAGCGTGATCGCGCGGCCCGACGTCTACTTCCCCGTCCTCCACGGCACCTTCGGCGAGGACGGCACCATCCAGGGCCTCTTCGAGCTGGCGGGAGTGCCGTTCGTGGGCTCCGGCTGCGCCGCCTCCGCGGTGGGGATGGACAAGGCCTTCATGAAGGGGGTATTCGCCTCCGTCGGACTGGCCCAGGCCCGGTATCGCGTCCTCCTCCACTACCAGCGCGAGCAGGCGCGCCAGGTCGTCGAGACCCTCGGATGGCCGGTCTTCGTCAAGCCCGCCAACCTCGGCTCGAGCGTCGGCATCAGCAAGGTCAAGCGCGCGGAGGACCTCGACGAAGCGGTCGACCTCGCCTTCGAGTACGACCGCAAGATCGTCATCGAGGCGGGGCTGGACGCGCGTGAGATCGAGATCGCGATCCTCGGCAACGAGGAGCCGGAGGCGTCGCTCCCGGGCGAGATCGTTCCCGACCGCGAGTTCTACGACTACGACTCGAAGTATTCGGCGGAGAGCCGCACGGAGCTGCGCATCCCCGCCCCCTTGAAGGAGCCGGAGGTGCGGGCGGCGCAGGAGATCGGCGTGCGCGTGTTCCAGGCCGTGGACGCCAGCGGCTATGCGCGCGTCGACCTGCTGATGGACCGCCAGACGGGAAAGATGTTCGTGAACGAGATCAACACCATCCCCGGCTTCACCTCGATCAGCATGTTCCCGAAGCTGTGGGGCGCGGCCGGGCTGGACTACGACGAGCTGCTGTCGCGGCTCGTCGACCTCGGCCTCGAGCGGCACCACCAGCGGCGCGGGCTGCGCACCGACTACCGGTGACCCGCGCGGCGGCGCGCCCGCCCGTCATGGGGCGGCGTACAACGATAGAAAGAAGTATATGCACGCGGGGACCGGGCGCGCAGCTGCGGGAGGAGGCGGCGGACGGATCGCGCACGCCCTTCCCGCCCGAGACTGCTCGCGCGGCGCCATCCGCAGACGCGCGCATGAAGGGAACATCGATCTCGACCGCACCTGGCGCGGCTTTTCTCGATGTTCCGCGCTTTTCAACACGGCCATGCACAGGCTAAGCCTTCGCCTCTGAGTGGCATGCCCCGGCGGTGTTGAAAAAAACCCTTGACAAGCCGGGAGCGCCTCCCTACGCTACGCCTAGTATGTCAAGCCCCTTGTCACCCACGATGTTGATTGGGGGCTCCTTTGTCCATACCTGGACCGAAAGGGGGGATCACTTAAATGGCCGCGAAGAAGAAGGCCGCCAAGAAGGGCGGATCGAAGAAGAAGAAGTAACCGCCCCGGGGACAAGGGGGGGTGGATCGATCACCCCCTCCACACTTTCATCCTGACCTCGTCAGGAAAAGGGGTTTTACAGATGAAGAAGGCGACCAAGAAGGCGGCTCCGAAGACCAAGAAGAAGAAGTAAGCCGCCGGTCGTCCGTTTTTGCGGGGGGTGAGAAATCACCCCCTTATGCTTTTCCAGGGCTCGATGGCTCATCCCCTCTCCGTCTCCGTCTCCGAGCACGGCGCGTGATTGCCAAACGGACGGAGACGGGAATCGCTCAGCGTCCCCCCAGCACGTACCTCTCGATCGCCACCGCCACACCGTCCTCGTCGTTCGTGGGGAGCACTTCGAGACCAAGCGCGTGGAGCGCCGGGTCGGCGTTGCCCATGACCAGGCCGCGGCCGGCCACGGTGAGCATCTCGCGGTCGTTCCAGTTGTCTCCGATCGCCATCGTTTCCTCGCGGGCGAGGCTCCAGCGCTCACGCAGGAACTCGAGCGCGTTTCCCTTGCTCACCTCAGGATGCAGCACGTCCAGGAACCCCATCTCGTGACCGGGATACAGCGTGCGCTCCACCCGGGCCTGCGCCCCGAGGCCCGCGACCAGCCGCGGATAGAGGTCGAGCATCGCCGGCAGCGGGCCAGCGAACATGACCTGCACGACGTCGGCGGGCAGCTCCCGCTCCAGATCCTCGACCTGGACGCGGTCGCGATGGCCGCGGTCGACGTACCCGCTGAGCATCTCGTTGTCCAACGCGATGCCGGCGACCACCAGCCGGCCCTCGCCGCGAAAACCACAGTGGGCCACGGGATCCGCCCCGCCGTCGCGCCCGAGGCGGATGGCGGCGAGGGCGGCTTCACGCGCGAGGGCCACGCAGCGCAGGACCCGCGCCGGCCCGTCGTGGTCGCTCTCCGCGTCCGGCTCGATGACGAGGGCACCGTGGTGCAGCACGAGGGGGACGCCCCGCCCCAGCTGGGAGGCGACGCGCCGCGCGGCCGGGTAGCGCCGGCCCGTGATGAGAACGAGGCGCACGCCGGCGCCGCGCGCACCCGCGATCGCCCGGAGGGTCCGGCCGGAGATCTGCTTGTCGCTGCCCAGCAGGGTCCCGTCGATGTCGAGCGCGAGCAGCCGGCACGGAGAGGTCAACGGCCCGTCCATGCCTCCACTTTCTCGATCACGTCGCCGGGCCGGACCTTGTCCGCCACTTCCATGCCCGAGGCCACCCATCCGAATACGGTGTAGCGCCCGTCGAGATGGGGCGCGGGAGCGAGGCTGATGAAGAGCTGGCTGCCGCCCGTGTCCTTGCCGGAGAGCGCCATCCCCACCACGCCGCGGCCGTAGGGCCGCTCGCCGATCTCGTCCCGCAGCGCGAAGCCCGGACCGCCGTTGCCGTCGCCGCGCGGATCACCACCCTGGATCACGAAACCGGGCACCACGCGGTGGAAGGTGAGGCCGTCGAAGAACCCGCTCCGGGCCAGGTCGAGGAAGGTGGCGCTCATGAGGGGCGCCTCCACGACGTTGAGGTGGATCTCGATGCGGCCCTGCTTCAGGTAGAGGAACACGCGCGGCGTGAAAACGGAGGCCCCCGCCGTGACCTCGTAGGGCGCGAGCACCTCGCGGTAGTCCAGGGCGGGACGCACGATGGGCTCCGGGCCCGGCGCGGGAGGAGTCTCCCCCAGCGCGCGCAGCTCGCGCGCGGCACGCTCGCGCACCGGCCGCGCCGGGTCGCCGGCCGCGATCTCGCGGAGAAGCGCCGCCGCGCGCGCATCCTTCTGCAGGGCGAGCAGCGGCACCAGCGAGAGGCGCGCGTCCATCTCGACGTCGCCCCGGGCGCGCGCATAGGAGGTGGCGGCCCCTTCGCTCAGGCCCGTGACCTTCAAGGCGGCGAGCTGGTCGGCGGCGGTCATGCGCACCGCGAAGTCCGGGTGGTCGAGGTGGCGGCGCAGGGTGTCGACGGAATCGGAGCCGCGCGCCTGGCGCAGCGCCTCCAGGACGTAGGGGAGGACGCGCACGTCGTCGTCCTTCAGCATCGCGAGCAGGCGCGCCTGGCTGGCCTCGTCGCCGGCGATGGCCAGGGCGCCGGCCAGGCCGGCGCGCACGAACCACACGGGATCGGGATCCAGGTTCGCCAGCACCAGCGCGAAGTCCTCGCGCTCCATGCGCGCCAGCGCCTGCAGGGCGGCCGCGCGCACCCAGGGCTCGGGGCTGCCCACTTCCGCGACGACGCGCTCGCGCAGGCCCCGGTCCGGAGGGAGGACGGCGAGCAGCTTGAGCGCCTCCACGCGAAGGGCGCTGGACGGCGAGCGCAGTAGCGCGGACACCGCCGGCACCGCGCGCGCCTCGCCCAGGAGGGCGACCGCGCGCAGCGCGTTGACGACGACGGTCTCGTCGCGATCGCGCAACAGGGGCAGCAGCGCGTCCAGGTCGGCCGGATCCTTCAGTGCGCCCAGGCCGCGGGCTCCGTAGGCGCGGGAGAGAGGATCGCTGGAGGCGACCGCGGCCAGGAGCACGGGGCGAAGGGCCGGGCTCTCCAGGCGCATGGCCGTCCAGGTCGCCGCCCACCAATCGAAGCGCGGCTTGCCCACGGACAGGAGCGCGGCCTGGGCGCTGCGCGCGTCCTTGAGGCGGGCCAGCGCGAAGACGCCCAGCCGCGGCTCCAGCCAGGGATCGGTCATGCTCGCGGGGTCGTCCCCGCGCACGGTCACGAGCGGCGCCTTGGGGGGCAGGGCCGCCACCACCATCTGCGCGATGGCGGGCGCGGCCCGGGCCTCGCCGATCTGGCCCAGCGCCTCCGCGGCCCGTCCGCGTACGACGGGCTCGGGGTCCTTGAGCGCGGCCAACAGCGGATCCACGGCGAGCGCGTCGCCGATGAGGCCGAGCGCGAAGGCCGTCATCTGGCGAACCTCGGGCTCGGGATCCTGGAGGAGAGGCACCAGGGCGGGCACCGCCGCGGCGTCACCGATGCGGCCCGCGGCCAGGGCCGCCCGCCGGCGCAGGCCGCGGTCGGCGTCGCCGAGGCCGAGCTTGACGTCGGCGGTGAAGTCGCGCCGATCCTCGCCGGCCAGGATCCGCGTCAGCTTCTCCATCCGCGGAGTCGGCGGAGGCGGAGAGGGCGGCGCCGCGAGGAGAAGGCCCAGGATCAAGGAGGTCATCGGCGCGTGAACGGAGAATTATATCTAGGCCACGGCGATCAAGTCGTCGCCGTCGCGAAGGCCGAGGCGCGCGGCGTGGACGCGGATCTCTTCGCGCGCACCGGGCTGGCCGACGGCGGCGAGGTGGAGCGCGCCCGCCGTGGCTACCGCCCCTTCGACCGGCACCACGGGGACGCCGTGGATGCGCTGGCCGAGGCGCCGCGGATGGACCTCGACGAAGGCGGCCACGCGGTGCCCGCGCGCGCTGAGCGCCCGCGACCATCCCTTCCCCACCGGGCCCGCACCCCACACCACGGCGGGCCGCTGCGCGAGGGCTCCCGCCTCCAGGGCCCGGATCTTGAGCTCCCGGAATCGCGCGGAAGCGTAGCGGGGATCGGTACGGGAGAGGCGAAAGGGCCCGTCGCGCCAGTCGAGGAGCACGGCCGGGAGCTTCGCGAAGCGCGCGCCCGCCGCGTGCGCGCGCAGCCACAGGTCGTAATCCTCCGGGCCGTCGAAGGCCCGGTATCCCTGGAGGCGCACCAGGAGTGCCGCTCGCATCATCACCGTCGGATGGGCGAGCGGCGATTCCACGAAGAGGTCGCGCACGATCGCCTCGTGCTCGAGCAGGCCGTTCAGCCAGCGCACGTAGGCGCGCATGCCTTCGTTCGGTCCGGAGGTGCCCACCAGGCGCACGCAGGTTCCGAGCACGGAGAGGTCCGCGTCGTCCTGGAGGCGAACGGCCTGGACGTGGAGTCTTTCGGGGTGACAGACGTCGTCGGCATCCATGCGCGCGAAGAGGGGTGCGCGCGCCGCCTTCCAGGAGGCGTTGAGGGCGGCCACCAGACCCTGGCCGGGATTGTCCATCACGCGCACGCGCGCGTCCCCGCGCGCCGCCGCCTCGAGCAACGCGCGGCTCCCGTCCGTCGAGTGATCGTCGACGGCCACCACCTCGTGGTCCGCGAGGGTCTGCGCGGCGAGGGACGCCAGGCACTCCCCGAGCGTCTCCGCCGCGTTGCGGACGGGGAGCAGGACGGAGACGCGAGGGGTCACTCCTGGCGGCCGACGAACGCTCGGGCCTCGCGCAGGGCGATCGCCGGCGAAGCCGCGGCCACTACGAAGAACGGGCCGGCGATGCCGGGGCGCCAGGTCTCGCGCGGCGCCCGGCGGATCTCGGCCTCCCAGCCCTGCTCGCTCTCGACCGGCTCGCGGATCTCGTACACCCATTCCTCGCGGCACACGGTCGAGTGGATCCCGTGCGTCGGGTCGGGAAGGGCGACGGCCATCGGCGCCGGACGCAGGGCGCCGGAGACGACGAGGGTGATGGTGGTGTGGCTCTCCTCCGGCACGAAGAGGAACTCCACTCCGTAGCCGCGGAACGGCCAGGCCACCTCGGGCGCCTCGCGCACGACGCGGCCGAGCGCCCTCAGCCGCGCGCGCACGCCGGGCAGGACGAACTCCAGGTCGAGGTCGGGCTCGTCCGCGAGTCGCAAGGGGCTGGCCAGGAGCATCCCGTTGACGCTGAGGTTGTGGGTGAGGCCGCAGAAGTGCACGCCACCCGCGTTTCGGGACGAGGCGACCACCTGGCCGCTGACGGGGACGCGGGCCACCACGCGCCGGGGAACGATGAGGAGCTTGGCCAGCGCCGCTTCGAGCGTGGGCCGCTCCAGCGGCCGCCGCAGCACGGCATTGGCGCCGGCCCTCCGCGTCTCCTCCTCGATCTCCGCCGACGCGCTCGCGGGGAGGATGGCCAGCACGGAGACCTCGCGCGTGGCCGGCGAGTTGCGGATGCGGCGCACCGCGTCCGGCAGAGCGAGATCGGGCAGCTCGGTGCCCAGCACGACCAGCCGCGCCCCGGTGGGGACGATCTCGCGCAGGAGGTCGCGGGCGTAGATCCGCTCCTGGACGACATGCCGATCGCGCTGCAAGACGGGCGCCTCCAGCAGGAGGCTGCGCGCATCCAGGCCGGCCACCAGGAGCGAGGACGGCATTTGGTAGGGAGTCTACGGCCGGCCACAAGGAGGGGCAACGCCAGGGGGGTCAGGCGTGACTCAGGACACCACGCGCTGGCTGCTGCGGCGGAAACGGAAGACCTGCTGGAAACGGTCCGGCAGCCAGCTCTTGAGGCCGAGCAGGGACGGGATGCGGTCGTAATGGAGCACGAGCCGCACGTCGCGCCGCCCGCCCTTGCCGACGTCCTGGACGAGGAATCCGTAGGGGCCGATGCGCACGGCCGTGCCCGCCTTGAGCTCCTTGCGCTCCCCGCCCTTGCCGTAGCCGACGAACTGCACGCGCGGGTCGAGCAGCGTCCGCCGCAGCGTCTCGTCGGAGAGGAGGTGGGCCTTGGCGCTGAGGAAGTCGGTGGCGCTGATCCCGCGGCGCGACGCCCCGGACGTGGTGAGGATGCGCTCCGCCTCCTTCGGATCCAGGTTCTTGGCCGTGTAGTCGAGGTTGAGGACGAAGATCTTCTCGTCCTTGGTCCCCTTCGCGTTGATGTCCTCGAAGGCCTTGCGCAGCTCGTCGAGAGGCAGGGGGAGGAGCCAGGCCACCGTGGTGTCGAGGCCCGTCGTATCGATGCCGGAGCCCGTGAGGTCGAGGGTGGCCGCCTGGTAGGTGAAGGTCGCCGAGGCTTCCTTGGTGTCGCCGACCAGGCTGAGGCCGGTGTTCGACCAGCCGCCCTCCACCTTGTGCAGGCGGTCCGCCGCCACGTGCACGGGCGCGTTCAGCGACAGCTCGAGCACCTCGACGTCGCCGGGGCCGGGGAATTGCCGCACCAGGATGCCGAGGAGCAGGGCGAGGAAGAGCACCATGGGCAGGATGAGGGCGCTGAAGAACTGCGCCTCCACGAGCGGCCGGGAAGGGGTGGAGATCCGGGTCACGATGGGCGCGATCTTCTTCAGGCCCTCCTGCGGCTCGACGCGGAACACGAACTTCTTGAGCAGCACCCCGTCGTCCTGGAAGAACGAGGCCATGCTCTGCGCGAAGGGCGCGGCCTTCTTGCCGTTGGCCGCCTGCACCATGTCCAGGATGAGCCCGGGCGCGCGCTCGGGGTTGCCCTTGAGGGCGACGACGGGCGGCTCGCCGACGAGGATCACGTAGAGCGGGACGTTCATCTCCTTGATGAGCGCGAGCGTTTTCTCCACCACGTGGGCCTTGAGGTCCACGCCCTCGGGCACGTTCATGTCCGTCCAGTCCGCGGGCGAGGGATCCAGGATGGCATCCGTGATGAGCACGAGGCGCAGGTCCGCGCCGGGGGGATAGTCGGCCGCGATGAGCTCGCGCGCCTTGTCGAAGGCGAAGTAGAAATCCGTCCACTGCCCATTGTTGCGGTACTTGATGGCATCGTCGACGAAGATCTCGCGCCGGCCGCCGAACAGGATGAGGCGGTAGGGCCGGCCCTTGAGGAAGGTGAACATCTTCTCGAGGGCCTCGACGCGCTTCTCCTCCGGATCCAGTGGGGGCAGGGACGCCGAGTTGTCGATGAGGAAGAGGATCGTCGGCCCCTTCGTGGTGCGCGCGGCGGGAGAGGTCGGCGAAGCCTCGAGGCTGAGGACCGAGCTGGGGGCGGGGAACGGCGAGGCCGGGCGCCCGGCGCGCGGAGTCGGCGCCGCCACCAGTGCGGGCGCGACGAGGAAGGCCAGCGAGAGGAGGGATGCGCCCACGGCCATGGGTTGGCGGATTCTACTACAGGCCCTCAGGGCGCTCCCGGTATAAGCTGGCAGACCGACCGCGAGGGCAAACCATACGTGGAGCGCGACGGCGCCGCGCAGCGGCGGCGGCGTGCGAGGGGGGTTTCAGGGGGGGTTCGCGAACGCCCATCGCGGTGACGCGTGAGTGCCCCCCCTGACTTAATAAGCAAGGTAGAAACAACAAGACATGAAAGTCGGCATCATCGGTCTGCCCTCGACGGGCAAGAGCACCCTGTTCTCACTCCTCACCGGCGCGCCTGCGGCCGCTCCCGGCGGACGGCCCGAGCCACGGGTGGGCATCGCGCGCGTGCCCGACCCTCGGGTGGAGGCGCTGGCGGAGATGTACCACCCCAAGAAGAAGACACCGGCCACCGTGGAGTACGTCGACATGCCGGGCGTGGCCAAGGGCGAGGGGGCGGCGCTGGTGGACCTCCCCGCCCTCCGCGGGGTGGACGCCCTGGTGCACGTGGTGCGCGCCTTCGAGTCCGAGGTCGTGCCCCACCCCGAAGGCTCCATCGACCCCCTGCGCGACGCGCGCATGCTCGAGCTGGAGCTGATCCTGGCCGACCTGGGCACGGTCGAGCGCCGGCTCGAGCGCCTCGAGGCCAACATCAAGAAGGCCAACAAGTCCGAAGACGTCGCCGAGCGCGTGGTGATCCTCAAGATGAAGGACGCGCTCGAGGCGGAGAAGCCGCTGCGCGACCTCACGCTGAGCGAGGAGGACCAGCGCCGGGTTCGCGGATATGCCTTTCTCAGCGGCAAGCCCCTGGTGCTGGTGGTCAACATGGGCGAGGACCAGGTCCGCCAGGCGGCGCAGGCGCTGGAGCGCACGGGTCTCGTGGCCTTTGCCGCCGAGGGGAGCGCCCGTGCCGTGTGCGCGGTGTCCGCGCCCATCGAGGCGGAGATGGCGCAGCTCTCCGCGGAGGACGCGCAGGCCTTTCGCGAGGACCTCGGGCTCAGGGAGCCGGGACTCGACCGCGTCATCCGGACTTCGTACGAGCTGCTGGGGCTGATCTCGTTCCTGACCGCGGGGGAGGACGAGTGCCGGGCCTGGACCATCCGGCGCGGCGCGCGCGCGCAGCAGGCGGCGGGCGAGATCCACTCCGACATCGAGCGCGGATTCATCCGCGCGGAGGTCGTCGCTTTCGAGGACCTCATCAAGGCGGGATCGCTGGCCGCCTGCCGCGAGCAGGCGACCCTGCGTCTCGAGGGCAAGGACTACGTCGTGCGCGACGGCGACGTGATCAACTTCCGCTTCAACGTCTGATGGCCGCCGGCGGGGCCTGCCCACAGTGCGCGCGTCCCGTGGCCGCCGCCCAGCCACGCTGCGTGTACTGCGGAGGGGAGCTGCCCGCGGAAGCGGTGCAGGCGGCCGCGGCCGCGCGGGCGGCCCTCGAGGCGGAGTGGGCACGCGAAGGCGCGACCTCCACGGCCACCCCCGCGACCGTCGCGGCGCCGGAGCCGCCGCCGACGCCGCGCGTCCTGCTCGTGCTGGAGATCGCGAGCGCGGACGAAGAGGCGCTCGCGCGCGCTCTCTCCCTGTCCGCGTTCGAGGCGGGCCAGCGGCGGCGGCGCGGAGGACCGGACCTCCATCGCATCCTGCCCGCGGCCCAGGCCACGGAGGAGGCGGCGCGACTCCGGGCCCAGGGGCTGGAGGTACTCGAGATCGCGGAGGCCGAAGTGAGGCGTGCGGAGCCGGTGGGGATCACCCGCGGCACCGCGGAGTCGGGCGCGCTCGCCCTGGACGGAGACGAGGGCCCGCTCCGTCTCGCGGAAGCGGACCTCTTCCTCATCGTGCGCGGCGTCATCACACGCGAATACCAGAGCACGCCGGAGGCGCGGCTTCAGCGGCGCCTGGCCACCCTCGATCCCGGATACCGCGTGCACCTGCACCGGCGAGCGGATGCGCGCCCGGTGGAGCTCGATCCCGCCGCGTTGGACTTCGGGCCGGGCGGGGCGCCGAGCGGCGCGCAGCTCCAGGTCGCGAGCTGGATCGACCGGCTCTTTCCGGGCGTGCCCCGAGACGATTCCTTCCGGGTGGTGATTCCTGCGCTGGCCCCCGCCGCGCCCGTCGCCGGCGGTCACGCCGCCACCCTGGCCCAGCCGGGACGCGAACGGCGCGCCGTGCTCGACAACCTCGCGCAGTTCCGCTTCCATTCCGCCTGGCGCGGCGCCGCGCGACGTCTCCGCTCGTCCTGACCTTTCGCGACTGCGCGCGCTAACCGCGCGTCGGACCCCTGTGCTACCGTTCGGCGCGGATGAAGCTGATCGTCCAGATCCCCTGTCTCAACGAGGAAGCGACGCTTCCGGAGACGCTCAAGGCCATCCCCCGCACCATCGCCGGCGTCGACGCGGTCGAGGTGCTCGTCATCGACGACGGGTCCACGGACGCGACGTCGGGGGTGGCCCGCGAGCACGGCGCCGACCACATCGTGCGCTTCACCCGCCGCAAGGGGCTGGCGGCCGGCTTCATGGCCGGCCTCGACGCCTGCGTGCGCCTGGGCGCGGACGTCATCGTCAACACCGACGCCGACGCCCAGTACGCGGGGAGCGAGATCCCGCGCCTCATCGCGCCGATCCTGGCCGGGGAGGCGGACATGGTGATCGGCGACCGCGAGGTGGGCCAGGTCGAGCACTTCTCCTGGCCCAAGCGCCGGCTGCAGACCCTGGGCTCGTGGGTGGTGCGGAAGGTGTCGGGCACGAACGTGCCCGACGCCACCAGCGGCTTCCGCGCGCTCAACCGCGAGGCCGCCCTGCGCATCAACATCGTGAGCGAGTTCACCTACACGCTGGAATCGATCATCCAGGCGGGCAAGAAGAAGATGGCGGTCACCCACCTGCCCATCTCCAGCCGCCACACGCGGCCCTCGCGCCTCTTCTCGTCCACCTGGGAATACTTGAAGCGCTCGGTGGCCACGATCCTGCGCATCTACGCGATGTACGAGCCGTTCAAGGTGTTCGTCCTCCTCGGCTCCGCGCTGACCGCGGGCGGCCTCGTCCTCGGCCTCCGCTACGCCTGGTTCTGGCTCCAGGGCGAGGTCATGCGCGCCGCGCACCTCCAGTCCGCCATCCTCTCCGTCCTGCTCCTCATCCTCGGCTTCCAGACCCTGCAGTGGGGCATCATGGCCGACCTCGTGGCCAGCAACCGCAAGCTCCTCGAGGACCTCCTCTACCGCGTGCGCAAGGGAGAGCTGGAGAGGCCGGACGGCCGTGGCTGAGCCCGCCCATACGACCGTCGTCATCCCCGCCTTCAACGAGCAGGAGGCGATCGCGGACGTGGTCGGCCGCGTGCGCGGACGGGGGGCCTGGCGGGAGGTCCTCGTGGTCGACGACGGCTCCACCGATCTCACCGCCGAGCGCGCGGCCCAGGCGGGAGCGCGCGTGGTCCGCCATCCCTACAACAAGGGGAACGGAGCCGCCGTGAAGACGGGCATCCGGGAGGCGAAGGGGGACGTGGTCCTGCTCATGGATGCGGACGGCCAGCACGATCCGGAGGACATGGCGCGCCTGGTGGCGGGCGTGGGCGTGCACGACATGGTGATCGGCGCGCGCTCCGCCCGCGACCAGTCCCCTACCCGTGCCCTCGGCAACGCCATCTTCCGCGCGCTGGCCTCGTGGCTGACCGGGCGGCCCATCCCGGACCTCACCTCCGGCTTTCGGGCCGCGCGGCGCGACCTCCTGGTCGAGATCCTCCACCTCCTGCCCAACGGCTTCTCGTACCCGACCACGTCGTGTCTCGCCCTCATGAAGGCGGGCTACAACGTGACCTTCGTGCCCGTGGCCGCGCATCCGCGGGTGGGCACGAGCAAGATCCGCGTCGTGCGCGACGGCGTCCGCTTCGTCCTCATCATCTTGAAGATCGTCACCCTCTACAGCCCGCTCAAGGTCTTCTTCCCCATCTCCGCGGCGTCTTTCCTGCTCGGCCTTCTCTACGGGGTCTGGAACGTCGCCATGCACGGCAAGATCCCGATGGGGTCCGCGCTGCTGATCCAGCTCGCGGTGGTGGTGTTCCTGTTCGGCCTCATCTCGGAGCAGATCGCCGCCGGTCAAGACCGGGCGTGATTCTCCGGCGGGCGCGCCGCGACCTTCTCCTGCTCCTCCTCCTGGCCGCGATGCCCGCGCTGGCCTATGCGCCGGCG
>DASTLK010000465.1:0-8969 GCA_035715025.1 Vicinamibacteria bacterium | reverse complement strand
ACTGCGCATGTATTCGGAGAGGACGAGGACGGTGGCCTTCCGGATCGCGGCCAGGCGCGCCTGGGTGACGGAGAGGATTTCGTCGTAATAGGCGCGATCCTCGAAGCACTCCGCACAGGCGGCGGGGGAGAGCGCGACGCGGCAGACCTCGCCGCGGGCCGTCCACTTGCCACGGGACGGGCAGAAGCTGCGGTGGTCCTGGACGGTGAACACGGCGCCGCGCGCGGCCGCACGCTGCAACGCGCTCGGATTCACGACGGTGTGGACATGGAGCACGTCCGCGTCGAGCCGGTCCAGGAGCGCATCCAGCGCCACCGGCCGCGGAGTGCGCGACTCCAGGCCCGGAAGCTCGTGGATCGTGGCCGGCACGTCCTCGGCCAGGCCGTCCACGATGCCCGCGCCGATGTGGACGTCGTGGCCGCGCTCGGCCAGCGCCCTCGTGACCGACAGCAGGTGGCGATGGGCGCCGCCCCGGTCGGTCAGGCGGTCGGTCAGGTGCAGGACGCGCACGCCGCGATTATGCGGCCGGCTGGCGTACTGTTGGGGCATGCCTCGCACGAGCGCGGGCCTCTTGATGTTCCGGCGGCGGGAAAGCGGGCCCGAGGTCCTGCTCGTCCATCCCGGCGGCCCCTTCTGGGCCAAGAAGGACCTCGGCGCCTGGACGATCCCGAAAGGCGAGCTCGAGGACGGCGAGGACGAGCTGGGCACCGCGCGCCGCGAGTTCGAAGAGGAGACGGGCATCGCCCCGTCTGGTCCCTTCCTCCCTCTCGGCCGCGTCAAGCAGAAGAGCGGCAAGGTCGTTCACGCCTGGGCGTTCGAAGGCGATTGCGCGCCCGAGACGATTCGCAGCAACACATTCAAGATGGAATGGCCTGCCCGGTCGGGGATGTGGCGCGAATACCCTGAGGTGGATCAGGCGCAATGGTTCGCGCTGCAGGAAGCGAGGCGACGAATCAATCCGGCGCAAGTACCGCTTCTCGAGGCGCTACCTGGGCTCGCGGGGCCGATGATCAAGAGCTGACCGCCGACCTGGCCACAACCTCTATCCTGCTAACCGCGTCGACCGATCCGTTGTTGTTTTTCTGTTGCTTACCCCAACTCCTCCAACACCTGCTCCGTGTGCCCGTCCACCTTGACGTTGTCCCAGCGCTTCTGCACCTTCCCGTCCGCGCCGATGAGGTACGTCGTGCGCGCGATGCCCATGTACTTCTTGCCGTAGTTCGACTTCTCCTGCCAGACGCCGTACTTGTCCGCGACCTCGTGCTCGGCATCGGCGAGGAGGGGGAAGTTGAGGTCGTACTTCTTCGCGAACTTCGCCTTGCTCGCCTCGTCCAGGATGCTGACGCCGAGGATGGCCGCCTTGCTCGTCTTGAAACGCGGCAGGTTGTCGCGGAACGAGCAGGCCTCCTTGGTGCAGCCGGGGGTGTCGTCCTTCGGATAGAAGTACAGGATCACGGGCCGGCCGGCGTATTCCGAGAGCTTGTGGGTCTTTCCGCCCTGGTCCTTCAAGGTGAAGGCGGGCGCTTTCTTTCCGGGATCGATCAAGGGCATGCGCGTGGCTCCTCGCGTGTGTGACGCCTACTGTACTAAAGGCGACGCGGTCGTGGGCGAGGGCGAGCGACCCGACGATAACGTCGCCCCGCGGCGACAGGCCCGCGCTGGTAAGTACTTGAAGTCGCGGGCGTTTGCCGCGCAGGAGATGCGGAGGTCGCCGGCATGCCGATTGCTCGGAGTCCGGCGTGTCCGCTCCGTCCATCCTCAACGGTTCCTACCATCTCGACGGGTTCTTCGACGAGATGTTCGCCGCCAAGGACGACGTCCGCCCGCACTACCGCGCGCTGCACCAGCAGCTCGCGGAGATGACCTCGGAGACATTCGACGAGCGCCGCCGCGCCGCCGACGCCTCGTTCCTCTATCAGGGCGTCACGTTCACGGTCTACGCGGAGGAGGAAGGGGTCGAGCGCGTGTTCCCGTTCGACCTCGTCCCCCGGATCATCCCGGACCGGGAATGGGGTCACATCGAGCGCGGGCTGCGCCAGCGCGTGACCGCGCTCAACCTCTTCCTCCACGACGTCTACCACGCCCAGCGCATCCTCGGCGACGGGGTGATTCCGGCCGAGCTCGTCTTCGGGGCCCGCCATTTCCGCCGGGAGATGATCGGCATCGACGTGCCGCGCGACCTCTACGCGCACGTGGTGGGCACCGATCTCGTGCGCGACGGGGACGGCACGTACTGCGTTCTCGAGGACAACGTGCGCTCGCCCTCCGGCGTGAGCTACATGCTGGAGAACCGCCAGGCCATGAAGCGGATCTTCTCGCGCCTCTTTGCGCGGCATGGCGTGCGTCCGGTCGAGCACTACCCGCAGGAGCTGTTGGCCACCCTGCGCGCCGTCGCGCCCATTCCCGCCGCCGAGCCTTGCGTGGTGCTGCTCACGCCCGGCACCTACAACTCCGCCTACTTCGAGCACAGCTTCCTGGCCCGGCAGATGGGGATCGAGATCGTGGAGGGGCGCGACCTCGTCGTGCACGACGACCGCGTCTTCATGCGCACGACGCAGGGCCTCCAGGCGGTGGACGTCATCTACCGGCGCGTGGACGACGACTTCCTCGACCCCCTGGCCTTCCGCTCCGACAGCCTGCTCGGCGTGGCCGGCCTCATGAACGCCTATCGGGCCGGCAACGTCACGCTGGCCAACGCGGTGGGCACGGGAGTGGCGGACGACAAGGCCGTGTACGCCTACGTGCCGGAGATGATCCGCTATTACCTCTCCCAGGAGCCGATCCTGCAGAACGTGCCGACCTACCTCGGCTGCCACGAGCGCGATCGTACGTACATGCTCGAGCACCTCGACGAGCTGGTGGTGAAGTGCGCGAACGAGAGCGGGGGATACGGGATGCTCATCGGCCCCCACGCCTCCGCCGCCGAGCGCGACGAGTTCGCGCAGCGCATCCGGGCCCACCCGCGCAACTACATCGCGCAGCCGACGCTCGCCCTGTCCCGCCATCCCACCTACGTCGACGGCCTGCTCGAGGGCTGTCACGTGGACCTGCGCCCCTACATCCTGTCCGGCGAGCGCGTCACGATCGTGCCCGGCGGCCTGACCCGCGTGGCCCTGCGCCGCGGCTCGCTGGTGGTGAATTCCTCGCAGGGCGGCGGCAGCAAGGACACCTGGGTCCTCACGGCCTGACCATGCTCTCGCGCGTGGCCGAATCGCTGTACTGGATGGCGCGCTACATCGAGCGTGGGGAGGCGGTGGCGCGCCTGGCCGCGGTGGACTTCCAGGCCCTCCTCGACGGCACGCGGCGGGGCCGCCTCGAAGACGTCGTGCGCATCACCAGTGACGCCGTCCTCTTCCGCAGCATCTTCCCCTCCGGCGACGAGGCCGGCGTGCTCGAGTTCCTCCACGCCCATCCCGCGAACCCGAGCGGCGTGCTCGTCTGCCTCGCGCGGGCGCGCGAGAACGCGCGGGGCATGCGCGAGCAGATCAGCAGCGAGATGTGGGAGCACCTGAACCGCCTCTACCTCCTGGCCCGCGACGGGCGGGCGGCGGCCATGGCCGAAGGACCGTACGCGTTCTTCCGCCAGGTCCGCGACGGATCCCAGGCGTTCGAGGGCATCACCGCGGCCACCATGACGCATGCCCCCGCCTACGAGTTCATCCAGCTCGGCCGCTATCTCGAGCGCGCCGTCATCACCATCCGCACCCTGGCCGTGCGCTACGAGGACGTGTGCATGCTGGAAGACGGGAGCGCGCCCGCCAGCCTGGAGCTGATCACGCTCCTCAAGTCGTGCGGGGCCTTCGAGCCGTTCCGGCGGCAGCCGCGCGTGCAGCTCCGCGCGGGGGAGGTCGCGGAGTACCTCCTGCTGAACCCGCAGTTCCCGCGGGCCGTGCTGTTCTGCCTGGAGCGAATCGCGCGCGCGCTGTGGGCGGTGGCTCCGCCCTCGGTGCGCGCGGAGGAGAGGCTCGACCCGCCCGCCCGGCTGGTGGGGCGCCTGCGCGCCGATCTCGACTACCTGGACGTCCCGGAGGTGCTGGATTCCGGCCTCTCGCCCCTGCTCGACGACCTGCTGCGCCGCGTGCACCAGGTCGGGAACGAAGTCACCAGGACGTACTTCAATACGCGCGTCATCCTGCCCGCGCCGCGGGCGGCCGCGGCCGCGCAGCAACAGCAGCAGCAACAGCACCAGGCGCGCGCGTGAGGCTGCGCATCACCCACACGACGACGTTCCGCTATGATGTGCCGGTCAGCGAGGCCTACATGGAGATGCGACTCATGCCGCTGGACGCGGGGGGCCAGCGCTGCGAGTCCTTCCGTCTCACCACGGATCCGCCGGGCGAGGTCCGCAGCTACGTGGATCGTTTCGGCAACCGCGTCCGCCACTTCGACACCCTCAACCCGCACGACCGCCTGGTGGTCTCCGCGCGCAGCGACGTCTCGACGCCCGAAGCCTTCGCCTCGCCGGACCGGGCGCTGTCGCTCCTCGACGCCTTCGACTACATGCAGCCGACGGCGTACGCGCCGGACAGCGAGGCCGTGCGGACGTTCGCGCGCGCCCAGGCCGTTCGCGACGACGCCCTGGCCACGGCTCTGGCCCTGCTGCAAGGAACGCACGCCGCTCTCGCCTACGCTCCCGGAGCGACGACGGTGAAGACGACAGCGGACGAGGCGCTCGGCGCGGGACGGGGCGTGTGCCAGGACTTCGCCCACCTCATGATCGCGGGCTGCCGCGTCCTCGGCCTCCCCGCGCGCTACGTGAGTGGCTACGTGTTCGCGCCGCGACGAGGCACCGCTGCCGCCTCGCATGCCTGGACGGACGTCTTCGTGGCCGGCCATGGATGGCTGTCCCTGGATGCCACCCACGGCACCGTGCAGACCGATCACTACGTCCGCCTCGCCACCGGCCGCGACTACGCGGACGTCCCGCCCACCCGCGGCGTCTACAAGGGCGCGGGCAAGGAGGAGATGGCGGTAGACGTGAGCGTCGAGCGCATCTGATCCGCGAATTGGTGTATAGACAGGCATCGTCGTGCCGGCACCGATCGCGAGCGCAGCCCCTACCCCTCCCACGCGCATCGCCGTGGTCGCGGTCCATGGTGTCGCCGATCAGGCGCCGGGCGAGTCCGCGGCCGCGATCGCCGACCTGCTCGTGCGGCGCGGCGCGTACTCGCCGAGCGAGGTGAAGCGGCTCGCCTTGCGCGTGGAGAGGGTCCCGGTGGATCCGCGCACACCGCCGGTCGGGCGGGACGCCCCTCCGCCCGCTC
The DNA here is from genome assembly GCA_035715025.1 of Vicinamibacteria bacterium. GTDB lineage: Bacteria > Acidobacteriota > Vicinamibacteria > Fen-336 > Fen-336 > AA29. The sequence continues at coordinate 3,705 of DASTLK010000465.1, read as the reverse complement.
TCACCCTCGCCGCGAATCAGGGCGGCTTTGGCCAGGCGTTCATGCGCCGCCAGCTCGAACACTACGAGGTCGACCCGCGGGACGCCGTCTACGACACCGTGCGCGTGACGACCTCTCGGGCCGGGGAGGCGGGAGGGCCGGACATCGTGGTCGACGTCCACGAGGTGTACTGGGCGGACTTGTCCCGCCTGGGCAAGGGCGCGCTGCAGATCTTCGGCGAGCTGTACCAGATCATCTTCCACCTCGGACGTCTCGGGCATCACAGCGCCGACCACGCCTGCCGCGCGAACGGGGCCACCTGGGGATGGCGCCTCTACGCGCGGCTGGTGTCGACGGCGGTTTCGGTGCTGACCGAGCCCGTGCCCGCGCTGAACCTCCTCTTGTTCGCGATCGCGCTGACCGCCGTTCCGGGCCTCGTCTCCGACCGCTGGCGTGCGCCCGTGGCCCTCCTCGTCCTGGCCGGACTCGCGCTCGCCCTCCTCGGACTCGGCCTGTTCGTGGCCGCGCGCCGCGCGCATCCGTGGGCCTGGGCCGTGCCGCCGCTGCTCCTGATCGTCGCCTGCGTAGCCGCCGTCCTCTCCGTCTCCGGGCTGCCTCTCCCGCATGTCGCCGAGTGGCCGCTCCTGTCCTTCGAGGGCAGCCTGATCGGATTCGGTGTGGTGGCTGCCGTGTTCCGTACCTACGACCTCCGGCGCCCGGGCGCTCTGAAGACGGCGGTCGTTCTCGGCCTGCCCCTCGCCGCCGTTCTCTGGTGGCGGCTCTGGCACGCCGCGAACACGCAGGTGGGCGTGGTGACCGCGGGCCTCGTCGTGGCCGAGGTCGGCGTCGTCTTGCTGACCTTCTGTTTCGCGGTGATCTTCGTGCTGACCCTGATCGCCACGCCGCTCGGGTTCGTGCTCGCGAGGTCCAGTGCCGCCGACCGTCATGGCGCCGCCCGCGCCACGGGTACCGTGCGCCTCGCCCTGTCGATCGCCACCGGCGGCTTCCTCGTGCTCACGCTCACGGCGTGGGCCGGACTCTTCGCGATGCGCGCGCGGCTCGTGCCCGACATCCCGTACGCGCCCTGGCTCCCCTGGCCCGCCTACGGGACCTGCGCGCCGGAGACGGCCTGGAAATTCCTCGATCAGCTCCTCTTCGGCTTCGTGATGGACACGGGCACCCTGCCCGCGTTCGCGTTCATCGGCGCCGCCCTGGTGCTCGCCGCCTGGGCCGTATTGCCCGTCGCGCTGGCCGAGATCTCCCCTCCGGCGAAAGCGGCGGACTCCGCGGACCGCTATCGCACCTGGCTGGATCGCGGATTCAAGCTCGCGGCCGTCAGCGGCGTCCTCCTGTTCCTGGCTGTGTTCCTCGTGATGCCGCTGGCGGCGTGGATCGTGCCGGAAGCGATACGGCCGGTCTTGAGCACGTGCGTGTCCGCGCGCGGCCTGCTCAAGGCGGCCGCGCTCCTGGGAACGGCCGTCGTCGGCCTCTCCGTCGCCCGCGGCCGCTTCGAGCATCTCGCGCTCGGCTTCCGTCCCGTCGTCGACGTCGCCCTCGACGTGGACAACCACCTGCGCGAGCACCCCTGGCGGGCCAATCCCCGCGCGCGTATCGCCGCGCGCTACCTGTCCGTGCTGCGCGCCCTCGCCGACTATCCGGCCGTGATCATCGTGGCCCACAGCCAGGGGAGCGCGATCACCGCCGACCTCCTGCGGTTCCTCGAGTACGAGAAGATCCCAGCCCCGCCCCGCGTCTGGCTCTTCACCATGGGCTGTCCGCTGCGCCAGCTCTACAGCGAGCGTTTCCCGCAGCTCTACGACTGGGCGGCGCGGCCCGAGCCGTCGGAGCTCCGCGTCCGCCGCTGGTGGAACGCGTACCGCACCGGCGACTACGTGGGCCGGGCCCTGTGGGAGCCGGCGGCGCCTCCGGAGGGTGCCGAGGACATCTGCGTCGGCGGGGGAGCGCACACGCACTACTGGGACGGCACGAGCGAAGAGATCGGGGCGCGACTCGACGCGCTCGTGGTGGAGGCGGCTAGACCGCGCCCGTCCGCATCTGCTCCTTGAGGTAGTCCATCGTCCGCCAGCAGAAGGCGAGGATTGACCAGGTCGTGTTCTGCGTGCCGCCCGACACGAAGGGCGCCGCGTCCGCGAAGAACACGTTGGGCACGTCGTGCAGTCGGCAGAACTTGTTCGTGACCGACGCCTTCGGGTCCTCGCCCATGCGCGCGGTGCCGATCTCGTGGATCGACCACCCTTCCGGGAGCATGGTGGGATCGATCTTGATGTTCTCCGCGCCCGCGGCGCGCAGCATCTCGTCTGCGGTGTCGGCCATGTCCTTCGCCATGCGGATCTCGTTGTCGCGGAACCGGAAGTCGAAGCGCAGGGCCGGGATGCCCCAGGCATCCTTCACTTCCTTGTCGAGGGAGACGCGGTTCTCCTTGCGCGGCAGGACCTCGCCGAAGCCGCCGATCGACATCAGGGCCGGGTAGTATTTCCGTACGTTCGACTTGAACGCCTTGCCGAAGCCGGGCATGTCGTGGGCCATTCCCGGGTACTCGTAGGCGCCGCCGCCGCCCTGGAAGTGGTACCCGCGGATGAAGTCGGGGTGCTTGTCGGTGACGTTGCGGAAGCGCGGGATGTAGGGCGCGGTCGGGCGCCCGTCGTCCAGGGTCGGCTCCGTCCCCATGCGCATCGGGATGAAGCCGCTGCCCCGCGGGCCCATGTGATGCTCGCTGAGGTAGCAGCCCATGAGGCCGCTCGAGTTGCCGAGGCCGTTCGGGTGTTTCGCGGACTTCGAGTTGAGAAGGATGCGCGTGCTGTCGAGCGCGCCCGCGCCGAGGACGACCACCCGCGCCTTGAAGTCCATCACCTCTTTCGTGTTCGCGTCGATGACGCGCACGCCCGCGGCCTTGCCCGTGGCCTCGTCGAGGAAGACCTCGGAGACGACGGAGTAGGGCCGGATGGTGAGGTGGCCCGTGTCGCGCGCGGGATAGACCAGCGCCGCGGGCGAATGGAAGTCCGCGTTGACGTCGCAGCCGCGGCTGCAGCGCCCGCGGCCGAGGCAGCGCGAGCGGTACTTGTTGTTGAGCTGGCCTTCCGTGCTCACGCCGCAACGACCGGGGATGTACGAGCGGCCCATCTTGGCGAGCGTCCTCTTGAAATGCGTCTCCACGCAGTTCATCTTCATCGGCCGCTGGTAGATCCCGTCCGGCACCTGGATGAGGCCTTCCTTGGTGCCGGAGCAGCCGAGCAGGAGGTCGACCTTGTCGTAGTAGGGCGAGACGTCCTCGTAGCCGATCGGCCAGTCGACGTCGAAGCCGTCGCGGCTGGCCGCCTTGAACTGGAGCGGACCGTAGCGGATGGCCACGCGGCCCCAGTAGTTGGTCTTGCCGCCCAGGACGCGCGCGCGCACCCAGGAGTAGGGCGTGCCCGTGGTGGGATGCTCCTTCTCGTTGACGACCCAGTTCCGCGTGAAGGTGTTGCTCGTGTACGACGCGAGCTTCTTGTACTTCGCGAAGGCGGGGTTGTCGCCGTACGGCCGGTCGTAGAAGTTGTACTCCGCGGCCTGCAGGGCGCGGTGATCGCCGGGCAGGCGGCCGCGCCGCGGCGACGCGTAGGGCCATTCCATCGTCCGGTACTCCGCCTTGTGATCGAGCATGCGGCCCGCCTCCAGCATCAGCACCTTGATGCCGGCGGTAGCGAGCTGGAACGCGGCCATGCCTCC